>JAZOBX010000350.1:0-10360 GCA_045596205.1 Eubacteriales bacterium
CCAGGGCGGCAAGTGTGACATTTGCCACAGCGACATCGTGCAGAAAACCAAAGACGTCTGGTATCTCCGCATCACCGCCTATGCCGATAAGCTTCTGCAAGGTCTGGACGAAGTGGACTACCTGCCCAACATCCGTATGCAGCAGGAAAACTGGATCGGTAAATCCACGGGTGCGTTTGTAAACTTCTCCCTCTCAGGCGTAGAAGACAAGCTCCGCATCTACACCACCCGTCCCGATACCCTCTTTGGCGTTACCTTTATGGTCATTGCCCCCGAGCATCCCTTAATTGAAAAATACTGCGACAAGATTCAGAACATTGAGGCCCTGCGCGAGTACCGTGAGGCCTGCGCCAAGAAAACCGAATTTGAACGCACCCAGCTCGTCAAAGACAAAACGGGTGTGAAAATTGAAGGCATCGCAGGCATCAACCCCGTTACAGGCAAGGAAGTGCCGATTTTCATCTCCGACTACGTGATGATGGGCTACGGCACGGGTGCCATTATGGCAGTGCCCGCCCATGACCAACGTGACTACGAATTTGCCAAGGCCTTTGGCGTGGACATCGTGGAAGTCATCCGCGGCGGCAATATTGAAGAATGCGCCTATGCGGGAGACGGCGAAATGGTCAACTCCGACTTCCTCAACGGTTACAAAAACAAGAAAGACTCCATCGCCCGCATGATCGCCCATCTGGAAGAAAAGGGCATCGGCGAAGGCGGCGTGCAGTTCAAAATGAAAGACTGGGCATTTAACCGTCAGCGTTACTGGGGTGAGCCCATTCCTATCGTCCATTGCCCTGCTTGCGGTATGGTTCCCGTGCCTTACAGCGAACTGCCCCTCCGTTTGCCCAAGGTCGACATTTACGAGCCCGGTGAGGGGGGTGAGAGCCCTCTGGCGAAAATTTCGTCCTTCGTGGAATGCAGTTGCCCCCGTTGCGGTGGCAAAGCCAAGCGTGAAACCGACACCATGCCCCAATGGGCAGGTTCCTCCTGGTACTTCCTCCGCTACATTGATCCCCACAACGACGATGAGCTGGCCAACATGGAAAAACTCCGCTACTGGCTCCCCGTTGACTGGTACAACGGCGGTATGGAACACGTCACCCGCCATATGATTTACAGCCGTTTTTGGCATCATTTCCTCTATGACATCGGCGCTGTGCCCACAAAAGAGCCCTACGCCAAACGTACCGCCCAGGGTCTGATTTTGGGCTCCGACGGTGTGAAGATGAGTAAATCCCGCGGCAACGTCATTGACCCCAACGGCGTCATTGACACCTACGGCGCCGATACCCTGCGCACCTACGTCCTCTTTATGGGTGACTACGGTAGCGCCGCACCTTGGTCCGACAGCAGTATGCGCGGTTGCAAACGCTTCCTGGAAAGAGTGTCCGATTGGGCAGACAGAGCAGAAGGCTGCGGCATGAACCCCGCCCTTGAATCTGCCTTCCATAAGACCATCAAGAAAGTATCCTCCGATATTGAAGACCTGAAGTTTAACACCGCCATTGCGGCGCTGATGACCCTGCTTAACCAAATTGACGACGAGGGCAAAATGACCCTTGACGAGCTTTCCATCTTTGTTCGCCTCCTTTGCCCCATCGCGCCTCACCTCTCCGAGGAAATCTGGGAAAAACTGGGCAACGACAACTTCTGCTCCGTGGCAGAGTGGCCTCAGTATGACGAAGCCAAGACCGTGGATGCGGAAATTGAGGTGGCTGTCCAGGTCAACGGTAAACTGAAAGGCACCGTAAAAATCCCTGCCGAGTGCGATAAGGACACCGCCATTGGCATTGCCAAAGCCGACGAAAAAATCGCAGGCGTGCTGGCAGGCTTTACCGTGAAAAAAGAAATCTTCGTTCCCGGTAAGATCATCAGCTTTGTGGGTCAACCCAAAGCATAACCCGCTATCACAAAACAGGCAAGAGCGGACGTTTACGCCCTGTCTCTTGCCTTGCATACAGGAGAATGTATCATGAATTTTTCTCATTTGGAACAGTTTATGAAGTCCCTTTCCGATACCTACGGTATCCCCGGGGCATCCTGCCGCGTATGGCATAAGCATAAAGAAGTCTTTTCCATTGACGTAGGCGTCCGCGATATTGAAACGGGCGAACCCATGCATGGCAACGAAATCATGGACGTGTACTCCGCTTCCAAGCCCGTGACCGCCGTTGCCGCCATGCAACTCATTGAAAAGGGCATTTTGTCGCCCAACGATCCCATGTCCCGCTATTTCCCCGCCTATGCCAACACCACGATCATGGACGAAGCAGGCTGGCCTCAGCCCCTCCGTGAGAACATCACCCTGGGCCACATGATGTCCATGACCTCAGGCTTCACCTACGACACCAAAACCCCCGCCATCCTTCAGGTCATGCAAGAAAACGGCGGTGAACTGCCCACCCTCGCCTTTGCCGAAGCGGTGGCAAAAAGCCCCGTGCAGTTTGTCCCCGGCACCCATTGGCTCTATAACATCGGTTTGGACGTAACCGCCGCCGTGGTGGAAAAGGTCACCGATATGCGCTTCTCCGAATATGTGAAAAAATACATTTTCGATCCCCTTGGCATGACCTCTTCTTTCTACCATCCCGAAGAGGTACCTGCCGACCGTTATGTAAAGTGCTACAACCAAATTGACGGAAAATTCGTCAAACGCCCCCGCAATCCCTTCCATATCGGCACTCAGTTTGAAAGTGGCGGCGGAGGACTCATCTCCTGCGCCGACGACTATATCCGCTTGGTAGATGCCCTTGCCAACGGTGGCGTCGGGGTCACAGGCCAGCGGATTTTACAGCCTGTTACCATTGATATGATGCGTCGCAACCGCCTCACCCCCGCCATGCGCCGAGACATTCCTTGGGACCAATGCAAAGGCTACGGCTACGGTCTTGGGGTAAGAACCCTTGTAGACCAAACCGAAGCCGCCGCCCTGGCACCCATCGGGGAATTTGGCTGGGACGGGCTCAAAGGTGCTTACCTTGTGGCAGACCCTGTCAACCAGCTGGCGCTGTTCTATGTTGAGCAAACGGGTACCAACAAAGAATACCTCCATCCCCGTCTGCGCAATCTGATGTATATCGGTTACAACTGGAAGGATTAATCCTCTTATGTATTTTCAAAACAAAAACAAGCCGAAAGTGCTTTTTCAGCATCTTTCGGCTTGTTTTTTTACTATACTCAATCCAAAACGAACGAAGAGTCGGCTGTCTCTTGGTCTTGCTCTGCTGCCACAAGTTGCACGTGATACGCGTCAATTACGGCTTCTTCCAGCTCTCTGCGGAACTCTGCATTGATTGGATGAACAATGTCACGATAAGTGCCATCGGGATTTTTGCGTGAGGGCATCACAATAAAAAATCTCTCGCGGGCATAAATCACCTTGATGTCATGAACGGCAAAAGCATCGTCAAAGGTTACACTAACAACGGCTTTCATGGGCCCTTCATCGAAAAATTTGCGGATTTTAATGTCTGTGATCTGCATAGTGACTTCCTTCCTATTGCCTCACACTGTGTCACAAAAGGCAATGACTGGGAATATTATACATATAAATTGTGAAGATTATTCAGTAAAAAGCACATCATATTTTAAAATTATTGTGAACATTTCAAAAACACCTATCAAAGATCACCCGACGATTTCATGCAAATCATATAGTTTTTATACAAATTCAACAAAAAGGAGGAAAAAGGGAAATGGCAACGGAGAATACGCGACTTGGCGGTACGCTTGCCCACACTATTTTACAAAACGCTGAGAGAGTGGCGCTGATCGGCATAGGAGGCGTGGGCATGTGTAGCATTGCCCATATCCTGCTTTCACAGCAAAAAAACATTATCGGGCAGGATACTCACCGTAGCGGTCACACCCATCGCCTGGCAGAGCAGGGCGTGAGGGTCTTCTACCACGACCTGGCAATGCCGCTGAAAACAGGAGACGCGGTGATCTACACAGCCGCCATACCACCCACCCACCCCTCTCTCCTTTTGGCAAAAGAACTGCATTTGCCTATTCTTTCCCGTGCCGATGCTTTGGCAGGGCTCATGCAGAGCAGTGCGCCTCGCATTGCCGTTGCAGGGATGCATGGAAAAAGCACCGTCACCGCCCTTTTAGGGCATATCCTCTGCGAAGGAGGTCTTTCCCCTACGGTGGTCTGCGGCGCAGAAATGGCAAAAGAGCAAAGCCCCTTTCTGCTTGGAGACGGTCCCTTTGTCTTTGAAGCCTGCGAATATATGGCGTCTTTTCTCTCTTTTGCTCCCGATATAGCGTTGCTTCTCAACATGGAATGGGAGCATATTGACTGCTATCCCACTTTTCGGGATGTAAAAGAGGCATTTTCCTGTTTTGCCAGCCAATCCAAAGAGCTTGTGCTTTGCTACGACGAGCCCGCCCTCCGCCCCTTCGCAAAGCAAAAACCTTCCATTTTTTACTCTTTGTCCGATGGTGGCGCAGATGTCTATGCGAAAGAGATTACCCCCCACTTTGGCGGACACCGTTTTGTGCTTTGCCAAGAGGGAAGAGAGATGGGAGAAGTCACCCTGCCGCTTGTGGGTAAATTTAATATCTCCAACGCCCTTGGCGCCGCCGCTGTGGCCCTTTGTCTTGGCGTTTCTTCCGATGCCGTTTGCCGTAGTCTTTCCCGTGACAAAGGTGTGAAAAGACGTCTTGAGCATAGGGGGTTTTTGGGAAACGTGCCTGTTTTTGATGATTATGCCCATCATCCCACCGAAATTACCGCCTCCCTTACCGCCCTCCGCAAGGCCACGAAAGGGAAGCTGTACGCCGTCTTTCAGTCCCATACCTATAGCCGTACCAAAGCCTTCTTTGCTTCTTTTGCCTCTGCCCTTGGGCTGGCAGATACCGTCCTTGTGGCAGATATTTACCCCGCCAGAGAAACAGATACGCAGGGCATGAGCGGTGAAACGCTGGCAAGGGGAATTGGCAATACCGCTCACTATTTGCCTACCTACGCCGAAATGGCAGAATATCTCCTATCCCATGTGCGGACAGGAGACACCGTTGTGGTCATGGGGGCGGGGAATATTGAAAATCTCTTTTCTGTTTTACCCCTTTGCTCTACCGTAAAATAGGCAGTTTTTCCCTTTATTTTGACCCCGCTATGACGGATTTATGAATAGTTCTTGACATCGTAGGGGGTATTGGTGTATAATAAGGTATCTTTGTGTTTTGAATATATGCTATATTCAAAATCACCAGCCTCAAAAAACGCAGGATTTCTGCGAAAAAACGGTGTGTAAAGATGAAATATAAGAATCTTAAAGAAGAATTGACGTGCCGAAAGATCAAGAAGCCCAATCCCTTTCTGGCGGTGATCGTGCAGTTTTGCCTGACGGTCATTGCCAAGCTGAACGGCGCAAAGTTTATTTACGAATACGATAAAAAGGCAATGAAAAAGCAGCCTGTCATTTTACTGGCAGGGCACGCCAGCCGACCTGAATTTATCTACGTGCTATCGGGCTTTGGCAGACGCGACGTCCACGTGGTTTGCGGATACCAGAACATTTGCCATAAATTCATTTATCCCATTATGATCCGCCTGGGGGTCATTGCCAAATATCTGTACCAGCCCGACCTCAACTCTGCCAAGCAAATGCTTCGTGTGGTCAGAGACGGTCGCAGTTTGGCTCTGTTTCCCGAAGGTATTCAGTCCACCAGCGGCTCCAACCACCCTATCAACCCTGCTACCATGGATTTGCTGAAGGTTTGCAAATTGCCTGTTTTGCTTTGCACAAGCGAAGGGGCGTATCTCACCAAAAACAGATATTCCCGCGATAAAAAGCGTGGCAAAATGACCTTCCGCTTCCGTGTGCTGTTTACGGGCGAGGAAGTCAAAACCCTCTCAAAAGAAGAGCTCTACGATCGCCTGCTGAAGGAATTTGCCTACAACGATTTTGAAGCCAACCGTCGCAACCGTGTGAAGTTCGTGGGTAAAACTCCCAACATTGAAGGGCTAAGCAATATTATCTATCGCTGTCCCGCCTGCCAGAGTGAATTTCAGCTCCATGTGGAAGGGGAACAAATGCGCTGTCACTCCTGCGGATTTACCGTAGGCATGAACGAATACTACGATCTGCTTCCCATCAAAGGGGACTTGCCCTTTGCCGATATTGACCAGTGGTACAAGTGGCAGCGGCAAAAGGTCCACGAGGAGGTCAAAGACCCCCATTTCAGAATGACAATGAAAACCGACCTTTACACCATCTCCGACAAGAGCCTCAGATGGAAGCGCAACAATCACGTATTGCTCGGTAAAGGACAGGTTACTATCGACAGAGACGCCCTTGTGGTCACAAACGAGCAGGGCGAAGTCATCCTCCATTGCGATATGAAAGCCATCTATTCTCTGACTTTTGCTTTGGATGATGAACTGGAATTTTACTACCACAACGAATACTACATCCTTTGCCCCACCGAGCAAAAACACCAACGCATCAAATGGACCATCGCCGCAGAAGAAATTCACAATCTGGGCGACCCCGAATGGGCGAAGGTATCCCAGGATGCCTACCACTATCAGGACTAACACCCTGTGCGACAGAAATCCCTTTGGCTTTGCCTTTTTAAAGCCAAAGAGAAATGTCTGCCTGAAAAAGGAGGAAAAACAATGGAAAACAAAAAATCCGTAACACCCCAAAACGATAGCATGAATATGTCCGTCAAATTCGGACTAAAAAGCTTTATCACCGTCGTTGCCATTTTGCTGGCTATCGTCATTGTCACAGGCGTGCTCACCTTCGTGATTCCCGCAGGCGAGTACCCCATCGACGAAGACGGCAAAATCATTGTGGACGGCTTCCACTATATCGGCGAAAGCGAAACCCGACTCCCCGTGTGGAGATGGTTTACCGCCCCCGTTGAAGCGCTGTTCAGCCCGGGTAGCTTTAACATTATCCAGGTCATCGCCCTGTTGCTCATTTTGGGCGGTACCTTCAAGGTGCTGGAAGAAAGCGGCGGCTTGGTGGCGCTCATCAAGGTGGTCATTGAAAAATTCTACCGCCACCGTTACGTAGCCATCTGGATGATTACCCTGGTCATCATGCTTCTTGCCGCCCTTTTTGGCATCCAGGAGCAGCTGCTCATTCTGTTCCCCGTATTTTTGATGCTGGCGCAAGCTATGAGCTGGTCTAAGGTCACCGCCATCAGTCTGATTCTGATTACCTCTGGCGTGGGCTTTACCACCGCTATTTTGAATCCCTTCACCATCGGCATTGCCTCCGAGCAGGCAGGTCAGGATATTACCGTTCTTCTTGGCTACCGTCTGGTGATTTTCGCGGTGATGTACGTGGTTACCTCCGCCTTCCTCGTATGTATGGCGAAACGCGACGAACGCCACTCCACCGACAAAGTAGACCTTTCCCGCTTTGAAGTGTCCTCTGAGGAGGAACGCAAGGACCTGACCGCCAAAGCGATCATGATTTTCCTGCTCTTTGGTATCGCCCTTCTGGTAGTGGTGCTGTCTCTTGCCATTCCCCCCATTGCTGAGCTGGGGCTGAGCATGGTCTTTATGGCAGTTGCGTTCATCGTCGGTACGGTCATCGTGGGCAGAAAGCTCCTTGGCAGCTTCCGCCGTCTGGGCAAATCCTTTTTGCAAGGTATGATTGCCGTCGCCCCCTCCGTTCTCATTATCATGGTGGCGTTCAGCGTCAAATACATTGCCGACAAAGGCCAGATCCTTCACACCATCTTCCACTATTTCCACGGTGCCATCGACGGCATCTCCCCCTATCTTGCCGTTCTTCTGCTCTATCTCTTTATTCTGGTTGTAGAGTTCTTTATTCCCAGTGCCTCCACCAAAGCGGTGCTGATTATTCCCATGCTGACTCTTGCTCCCATTGACGGTGTCAGCGTGCCTATGATCCTCTTGACCTATCTCTTTGCCGACGGCTATACCAACGTGCTGTTCCCCACCTGTAGCACCCTGATGGTCGGTCTTGGACTGGCAGAGATCAGCTATGTGGAATGGGTGAAGAAAACCATCTGGATCCAACTGATTATGCTTGCGCTTTCCGTAGGATTCCTGATGCTGGGACTTCGCCTTGGCTTCTGATATAAAAACACCGGACAAACTACATAAAACCCTCCCCTTTTGGCTCTCGCCAAAAGGGGACGTTCTATTGTTATTTGCGCCTTTACTCACAAAAACGGTCAACAGCTTTTTTGAGTTTTGATTTTTGATACAGACGGTTTGCGCCGTCAAACAACCGATTGATGATGCCGTCAATATGTAACAGCTTGAACAGAAAATGCCTGCATACGTCAAGGAGAATACAGCCGGCAAAAATCCCAAGGGCTGTCCCCTCCACCCACAAGGGAAGGGTATACCAAGGCTTCTTGGCAAAATGACTGAACCTGTGCAGGATCACCCCAAGCCAGATATAGGAATGCAAATGAATGATATATACCCAAAAGAGATGGGGCTGTAGCTTGGAAAGGAATTTTGCCATTGGCTTTGGAATGTGTAACCCCAGGCAAAAGATCACCAAAAACACCGCGCCCAAAAGCACAAGCGGCGCATTGTAGTTGATTTGGGGAGAGCCAAAGAGCTTGATTGTTTCGTTCCATTTACCCAGATCGTTTGCCGCGGCGTATGACAGCAGCATCCGTACCCCAAAGGTCAACGCCACGCACACCACGTATATCCCCAGCGCCAAAATAGGAGGGGTTTTTCTGAAAAGCTTGTGTTTTGCAATGCTTGCGCCCACAAAATAGAGGTACATCAGCCACCACAGAGAATAGCCGCCCACCATACCGAATGGTTCCGTGCCAAGCAGGGCAAAGCATAGACTAAACAAAATAAATCCTGTGCATAAAAGGGTATAGGTTTGCTTCTTCGTTAGCTTTTCTAAGAGGATATTCAAAAAGGGAATAAACAAAAACAGTCCGAAATAGGCGGTAAAATACCAGAACTCTCCCGAATATACGGGAAAGAAGTTGCTCACGTCCGGCAGCGTAACCCCCTCAATGGGATGCAGGAGATACAGCAGATAAAAGAGCAGATTGTAAAACTGTACCGTCAGCCAAAGGCTCAGCAGCTTGCGGTATTTGATCTTTCTGCCCACCATAAGAAATCCCGTGGCAATGGCAAAACAGTTGACCGCTCCAAAGCTTTCGATTTCCAGCCACCAACCCATGGCGTGGGAAGGATTAGGATAATGGGCGGCGCCAAGCACACCCCCTTGCCCCAGCACGTGAAGCACCACCACCATAAACATGGCAAGGGTTTTGAGCAAATCAATGCCCGCATTGCGTTCTCTTTGCGGGGTACTTGCTGTTTCTATTGGGGGCGAAAGCGCGATATCTTCATTTGTTTTGATTGGCGTTTGCAATGCTCGCCCTCCTTTCTCCGTCTCGTTACTCATTTTATCTTTCTTTATTGATGATTCTCTTTTGCGGTTTTGCACGATGTAATCAACATAACTCCCAAAGAAGTACATTCAGAGGATAACGCCTTGAAGGTCTGCTCGTCAATATACTTTGTTTTATAAAGCAATTCGAGCCAATATCCCGTTTTGCTTGCATCCCTAAGCGCAATTTCAAATTTCGATATAAAATCCTTTGCGCCCTGTGCGTATTGCGCTTCGTGAATATTTGCACCCATTTTGGTTCGATAAATTGGAATTTGCCGATTACAGCACTAATCGATATCGTTCAAGGTTGTCTGATTTATCCTCGTATGCAAATCCATTTTTGATTGCAATCTTTTTGCTTGCGATTTGTTTTTCATCACATTCAATGACGCAGCTTTCAATACCCAAATATCTTGCACATTTTATCAGTTCTCTTGTAACTTCATCCGCAATTCCAATTCCCCAGTAATTTTTATTTAAGACCCAGCCAATCTCATAGTCGTTTTTCTCATAGGAATGAAAAATTGCGTGTCCAATGACTTCGCCCGTCATTTTCCAGACAATCGCATAAACCAATGGTGGTTCGCACAGTCCTGCCGATTGAATAAAACACTTTGTTCTCTCCATGTCAAAAACCGGTTCAATATACACCATCACACTCGTATCTGAAAGTACTTGATACAAATCGTCAGCATCTTTCATCTTCATATTGCGAATAATGCATCTCTCTGTTGTTAATTCCATACTTACCACCGCAAATTCTTATTTCTCTATTCGATCTATTCTTATTTATCGGTGAGTTTATTATATCACATAATCCATTGATAATCAATAATTCTTTTAAGCGAATCAGTAATTGAACGATGCCCCATAAATTGAACGAAAGGGGAATAAAGTGAACGATTTGTGGTTTACGGCTAAAAAGAAAAAGGCTTGTAAGGACGAAGCTATCCCTACAAACCATACAAATTTAATGAAATCCTGCTTTG
>JAZOBX010000351.1:0-11112 GCA_045596205.1 Eubacteriales bacterium
TGTGACGAAGTCGGTTACGGCGAGATGAAACAGTACTTGAGCGGCATGACAGCCATCGCGCTGGGCATGACCGATCCTATTGCACCTGCCAAGATCATGAAAGAATACGCAGACAAAATCGAAAGCTTTGAAATCAAAGCCGGTTTCGTTGATGGCGGCGTTCTGGATGCAGCTGGTGTAGAAGCGCTTGCAGCTATTCCCGGTAGAGAACAGCTCATCGCAAAAATGTTGGGCAGCTTGATGAGTCCTTTGTATGGCTTTGCATATGCATTGCAAGCGATCATCGACAAAGATGGCGAACCCGCACCCGCAGAAGCTGAAGAAGCTCCTGCCGCAGAAGAAGCTCCCGTGGAAGCTCCTGCAGAAGCATAACCCAAAAATTAAAATTGTAATTTAGAATTTCGGAGGAAAATAATAATGGCAAACGAAAAGACCACTCAAATCCTCGACCTCGTGAAAGGTCTGACCATTCTTGAACTCGCTGATCTCGTTAAGGCTCTTGAAGAAGAATTTGGCGTAAGAGCAACTCCCGTTGCAGTTGCCGGTCCCGCTGTAGCTGATGCTGCTCCCGTGGAAGAAAAGACCGAATTCGACGTAGTTCTGAAAGACTTCGGCGCAAAGAAACTCGACGTTATCAAGGCTGTTCGCTCCATCACCGGTCTGGGTCTGAAAGAAGCAAAAGACATGGTAGAAGGCGCTCCTTCCAAAGTGAAGGAAGGCATCTCCAAGGAAGATGCAGAAAAGATCAAAGCCGAGCTGGAAGCTGCAGGCGCGACTGTCGAACTCGCATAACTCTATCAATGTCGGGCTTCCGCCTTTTGGCAGAAGCAAAAAAGAAAAGGAAGATACGGTTGTATCTTCCTTTTCTTTTTCTATTTCCGCTTACAAGTTTTGCAGTACAAAGTACAGCGGCAACTTGTAAGCGAAAATTTCTGCTCAAAATCCGTTTGCCCTTGCTGCGCCATGGAAAATTTTCAGTATATGAAGCGTGAATATATTGCAGATGATATTTGTCATCCCTATCACCTTGCTTCTCTTTGTGATAGTCATCATCACCAAATAAAAACAAAAAAATATTGTCTATCATTTCTCTTGACAAAAAAAGGGTGAAACTGTATAATTTAGGTAAGAGTAAAATAATAAAGGAGGCAAAGTCGTGACACACGAAGTAGAAAGATTACAAAAAATAGCAAGCGCATACGGTGAACTGACGGATGCAAACGGGTATGCAGGCGTTTCTTTTGTAGAAGCCACAGAACAAGTCCCTGCCCATTTCCGTATTGGCCTTGTCCAACACCCCGGGAAACGCTCCTATTTGCGCACAGAAATATACCTTCCTCTCCCTGAAAACTGGAACGGATGCTTCCTTGGGCAGGGAATTGGCGGGATTGGCGGATATATCCCCGAGCCCCAACTGAAAAACAACGTAGCCAGAGGCTACGCTACCGCCGCAAGTGACCTTGGCACCTCCAAGGGCAGATTCTCAGGCGTCCGTAACAGAGACGTCTGGAAGGATTTCGGCTGGCGTGGGAATCACCATATGACCGTCACCGCCAAAGCCATCCTCGAAGCCTTCTACGGCAGAAAAGAAAACTATGCTTATTTTGTAGGCGGATCAACGGGTGGTCAGCAGGGCTTCTCCCTGGCGCAACGTTTTCCCCTTGATTACAGCGGCATCGTGGCGGGCGTGCCTGCTCATGACCGTGTGGCTCTGCACACGTATTTCCTTTGGAATTATAACCACTTGCGCACAAAAACGGGAAAACCCCTCTTCACAAAAGAGGAAATTGCCGCTATCACCTCCCATGCCACCGCTTATGCCCAGTCTAAAGGCGACGGTGAAAAAGGCGATACGTTTGTGACCTATCCCAAAGGAGACGACAAAACTATAACCGAACTGGTACTCTACATACAGAGCAAAATGGGGCTGAGCAATGCGCAGTCCAAAGCTCTTTACGATATCTATCGCGGCCCTCGCAACCCCAGAACGGATAAGCCCATTTTTGGCGGTATGCCTCTTGGGAGCGAAAACTATTTCCACGGTATGCCCATTTGCCACGAAGAGATCTGCCCTAACGATTATCCCTTTATCTGGGTATTTGGCAAGGATTATGACGAATCCACTTTTGATTTTGATGGGGACTATGCCAAGCTTCGCAAAGCCCTGTGCGAAGACCTGGACGCCAACAATCCCGATCTCACTCCCTTCTGCGAAGCCGGTGGTAAGCTGCTGATCCAATCCGGTGCGGCAGATTCCTGCGTGCCCTTCCACGCCACGGTGAAATATCTGAGAGAGGTGGAACAACTCCTCGGTAAAGAGAAAACAGACAGCTTCCTCCGCTACTATCTCTATCCCGGCAAAGGCCACAGCATTGAAGGGGCAGGCTGTAACCGTTGGTACGGCGGCACCTTTACTGACGGCTCCGATGCCACCGCCCACGATGAGCTGTCTCTCCTCCGTCTTTGGGTGGAAAAGGGAATTGCTCCCGACAAAATGACTGCCGCCCGTGTGGTTGAAGATGCGGTAGAGTTCACTCGCCTCGTCTCCCCCTTTGACATCCATCAAAACTAAAACAAAAACCATTCATCAAAACAAAAACGAAAGCTATTTATCAAATTAAGACAAACTCGCAAAAGAACCCCCTATTACCAAAAAGCAATAGGGGGTTCTTTTTTGATTATCAAAAATTGGCTTAAAATTTAAGCAAAGAGCGCGGCAGTTTTGGTCAAACGGGCAACAGACTTTTCTTTGCCCAGAATCTTCATCAGCTCGCACAGGTCGGGAGAATTCAGCTTGCCCGTAATCGCCAGGCGAATGAATGCGCTGATATCTGCCACGTTGCCGGGGAAGGCATCGGGGTCTGCCTTGTACGCCTTCATATCGGTAGCGTAGCCCATATCGGTGGCAATGGCCTTCACCTTTTCAAACCATGCGCTGTTGTCATCGTCGGGAGAATAGACCTCGGCAAAGGCAAGAAGCGCTTTTGCCACGTCTTCTTTTTTGCAAGAGTCCAGACTGTCAAGGATTTCGTAGTATTCGTCAAAGAGGAAGCCCATATAGCCTTTCACTTCGCTCCAGATGGCAATATCCTTGCGAGGCTTTTTCCCGCCTCTGCCAATGGCAAGGGCGGCTGTTGCCATTTCGGGGTGTGCTTCAAGGCAATCGGCGAAGTCCTGGTCGTTTTCTTTTGCCCATTCAAGGGTCAGCGCGTAGACCTCTTCTGCGCTCATGCGCGAAATGACGTTTTTAGAGGTGTCCTTCAGCTTAGCTTCGTCAAAGAGAGAGCCTGCGGGATTCATCTTTTTGGGGCTGAACTTAAAGGTGTCTGCATCTGCTTCCTGGTTTGCACGTCTCCAATCTTCAAAGTTGGAGTTTAGAACGCCCAGCAGATATTCATACACGCTCATCACGGGATAGCCTACCTGACGGTAGTAAGTGAGCGCGATTTCGGGGTCCTTACGTTTAGACAGCTTTCTCTTGGATTCGCCGTCCATTTTTTGCAGCGGGCCAATGTGCATATACTTGGGCAGCTTAAAGCCAAGGGCGGCAAAGAGCTGCACGTGGAAGGGCAGAGTAGACAGCCACTCGTCACCTCTGATCACGTGGGTGGTGCGCATCAGATGATCGTCCACCGCGTGGGCAAAGTGATAGGTAGGAATGCCGTCAGACTTGAGCAAAACGTGGTCAATATCGTTTTCGGTGATTTCCAGTTGACCTTTGATGAGGTCGGTGAATTTAATTTTGTTTTGAATAGATCCGTTGGAACGGAAGCGAAGCACCCAAGGCGTGCCTTTTTCCAGTTCTGCTACGATGTCTTCCATGGGTCTGTCGCGCCATTTTGCCCACTTACCAAAGTAACCGTAGTTGGCTTTTTCCGCTTCCTGACGTGCGTGGATGTCAGCAAGCTCTTCTTCGGTGCAAAAGCAGGGATACGCCAGGCCTTCTTCTACCAGTTTCTTGGCGAAGGTATGGTAAATTTCTTTTCTCTGGCGTTGACGGTAAGGACCGTAGTTGCCCATATCCCCTTCAATGGTTGCGCCTTCGTCGAAATTGATATGATAGTGTGCCAGAGCTTTGATCAACACTTCCACAGCACCGGGTACTTCGCGTTTGGCATCGGTGTCCTCAATACGGAGGAAGAGCACGCCTTCGCTTTGGTGCGCCATGCGTTCGCTGGTGAGCCCTTGCACCAGGTTGCCCAGATGCACAAACCCTGTGGGGCTGGGGGCAAGACGGGTGACCACCGCGCCTTCGGGCAGGTTGCGGGGAGGATATATGGCTTCCCATTCTTCGGGTGTTTTCAGAGGATGGGGAAAGAGTAGGTTGGCAAGTGCTTGATAATCCATAAGTGATACCTCTTTTTTGGTTGCATATTTTTACAATTCTATTATATCACTATATCTTTCCCCTGTCAAGGCACTTCTTCGGCAGAGCACTGTTTTTCACAGCGAAAAAATCAAGAAAATGAAAGTTTCCACAACCGCTTTGTCGCCTCCTCCACGTCCGCTTTTCTCCCAAAGGAAGACAAGCGTACGTACCCCTCGCCCGCCTTTCCAAAACCCACACCCGGGGTAGTCACAACCTGGCAAGAGCAAAGCAAATTCCTGAAAATCTCCCAAGACCCCCCACCTTTTGGCAGTGAAACCCATAGGTACGGAGATACCACACCCCCATACACTCTCGCTCCCTTTTTCACCAAAACAGACCGTATTTTTGCCGCATTTTCCAGGTAATAGAGGATTCTTTCTTTGATTTCTTCTTGCCCGTTTGGGGAAAGTGCGGCTTCTGCTCCTCGCTGGGTGATATAACTGACGCCGTTATGGGTGGTGGCGCGCAGACGCGCCCATCTTTTGTAGACGAAACTACCTTCACCGTCCCGTAAGCCCTGGGGCATCACCACCCAACCGCATCTGACACCCGTAAATCCCGCGCTTTTGGAAAAAGAGCCGATTTCAATGGCGCAGTCCCTTGCCCCCTCTATTTCAAAAATGCTGTGGGGCAGGTCGGGGGTGGCAAAGCTCTCGTAGGCGGCGTCAAATAAAATCAGAGAGCCCGTGTCTTTGGCGAAGTCTACCCATTTTTGCAAATCTCCACAGGAATACGCCACTCCCGTCGGGTTTTGTGGCGAGCAAAGAAAAATCAGATACCCCTTTTTGGAAGGTGTGGGCGGCAAGGGTAAAAATCCGTTTTCCTCGTTGCCTTCCACTTCATCCACAGAGAATTCCCCCATTTTGGCAAGGTCCGCATACACAGGATAACAGGGCGTGGGGAGGAGCACCCGACCCCGCCGAAACAATCCGAAAATATCTGCCAAAGCAGACTTTGCCCCATCTGTTACAAAGAGCTCTTCGCCCCGTATGTTGCATCCCCATTTCTGATACTGTCTTTGCAACGCCTCTCTCAAAAAGCCGTATCCCCTCTGCGGCGCATATCCACGAAAACCTTCTGCCACGCCCATTTCGAGTGCCGCCTTCTGCATGGCATCCACTACCGTTTTGGGTAAAGGCAAGGTCACGTCTCCTATACCAAGAGAGATGACCTTTTCTGAAGGATGCTCTTTTTGATATTGCTCTACCTCTTCCGTGATGAGGGAAAACAAATAGTTTTCTTCCATGTTTTTGAAGCTCTCTTTACAAAGCATCTTCAATTTCAATTTCCCCCTTATATACGAATTTCGTCTCTCCTCCCAGCCAAAAATGGCGGTATTTGTCCTGCACAACTGTCAGTATGCCCCCGGGGAATCTTACGTCTACCGCTTCCGCTTTGTCAAATAGCCCCTGCGCCATCCCCACAGCCGCCACAGCTACCGCCCCCGTGCCGCAGGAAAGGGTCTCGCCGCTCCCTCTTTCCCATACGCTTGCCGTGGCGTTTATGCTGTCTTTTTTCTTTGCCACCTCAATATTGATCCCCTCTCTGAAGCAAGGCATAGTCGTGGTGAGGGTATGTATTTCTTTTGGCGTGATAGTTGCCTTAGGCGGCGCAAAGCACACCAGATGAGGATTCCCCACCGATACGGGAAAAGCTGCGATTTTTCCCATACGTATAAAGAAAGGCACGCCCATTTTGGAGGAACGGATGGGAAGCACCTCTCCCATATCCACCCATATCCTGCGGGTTTTCTTATGAAAAATCAGATTCTTTCTGCCTGAGGGAGTATCTATGGATAAACGGTCGCCTCCTGCTTTTGCAAATAAATAGGCGCCCATACAGCGAATGGCGTTGCCGCACATTCTCCCCTCGCTGCCGTCAGCGTTAAGCATCTGCATTCTGGCATCGGCTGTGCTTGAGGGAAGCATTACCACCAGCCCATCTCCGCCAACACCAAAATGCCGTTTGGACAGTACCCTTGCAAGATAGGGCAGACGGCAGGGCGGGGGAGAGGAAAGGGCATCTATGAAAATATAATCGTTGCCCGCCCCGTGCATTTTATAAAAGGTCACCTTCATTGCTTTTTTACCGTGTCTTCCATGCGATACAGCCCTGCAGGCTGTCCGATAAGATATGCGCACGCCGCAATACCGCCTTTGGCAAACAAACGGCGGGAATGCACCGTATGGGTAATGGAAATGCTTTCTTCTGCGTTTCCAAACACAAAACTGTGGGTCCCCACCGTATCCCCTAAACGAATGGCGTGAATGGGAATATCAAGGTCTGCCTTTCTCTCTTTCAGATAGGCTCTGAGCCGTTTTGCCGTTCCGCTGGGGCGGTCTGCTTTGCCTTTGCGGTGGATTTCAAAAATTTCGCCGTCTCCCTCCCCAAAATGCAAAAGCAGTTCTACCGCCATTCTAAAAAACAGCTGAATCCCAAGCGACAGGTTTTCGGACAGCAAAATGGGAATCTCCTTAGCCGCCTTCATAATCTCCCTTTTCTCGTGTTCGTCATGCCCCGTGGTGGCAATCACCAAAGGGCATCTTTTCTTTTTGGCAAAGGAAAGAATATGACAAATGGCGCTATGATGGGAAAAATCCAGAATCGCGTCTCCTTCCCAGTCCTCCGCATCCAAAAGCGTCAGACTCCCCTCTGTTCGGTCAACAGGAAATAACGCTATATCATCCCGCTCATTTGCCAGTTTTACCACCTCTTGCCCCATGTGCCCCATGGCACCCACCAAAAGTAACCGCATTTCACTCCTCCCTCAAAGTATCAAAAAAAGACCGCACCGAAAAACGGAACCGTCTTTTCTTTCCGTCTCCTTCATTATACGAAAGAGCACGTGCGAAATATGTTGAGGAAAGCGCGTTTTTTCAGAAAAAGAAAAAACCGCTATCGCGGTTTATTCTTTGGTTATTTCAAAGGGCAAAGGAGTGTTTTCGGTTTCCTTTGGGATATGGGGCGTAAAGTAAGCAATGCCATTCATCACGCCGTCCAGCACCAGAGTTACGCCAAACAGCTTTGCCAAACGCGAGGCATCAATATTCGTCACACGTATACACAAAAATCCGCCAAACACCACCAAAATGCCAAGACACAGCTTGATCCACCACAGCACCGTTTTCTTTTTCTGTGAGAACACCTCTCGCAGAAAGAATCCGCCGTTTAAAATCACAAGCAGACCGATAATGGCGGTGTAAAACAAAAATACGTTCAGCGGCGCAAAGCAAAGCAAGATCCCCGAGGCAAAGGTCAACGCCCCTGCCACGATCAAAAGCAGATATTTGGCTTTTTTATGGGCAAAGGACAAGGCCTGCACCAAGAGGGCAATGCCCACGATGGCGGTTGTCACAGCGGTAATGTAGCAAAGGGTCTGCATGGACTCCATGGGGTAAAAAAGCAGGAGAGTGCCTGCGGCAAGCATCATGATCCCAAGGCAAAGCACAGCCCAGTTTTTGGCATAATACAGTAGTCTTTTTTTCATCTTTTCTCTCCTTTCTTTGCTGTTTTCATTGTAGCATGAAGAGAGAATTGTGTCAAGATTTGTCAAAAAAGTTTACAAATTATATCCAAAAACCAAAAAGAATTCAAAAACCCCCTATGTTTTTAAAAAATCGCAGGGCGAGACCTTTCTTTCGCCGTCATGCAAACAATCCTACGGTAAAGTTCACAAGCAAACAGCAAAGAACACCGCAAAGGGTAGGCAGAAAAAAAGCCAGAACCGTGTCTTTGATGCTTCCCGTCTCTTTTTTGATCGTGAGAAGCGTGGTAGAGCAAGGAAAGTGAAACATGGAAAACAGCACCACGGAAAGGGCGGTCTGCCAGGTCCAACCGTTGTTGGATAAAACGGTTTTCAGCCCATCCAGTTGCCCTAAATCCACCAAGCTCCCCTTTGCCAGATATCCCATCAGCAATACGGGCAAAAAGATTTCATTTGCAGGAAATGCCAGACAAAACGCCAAAAGGATCATGCCGTCCATCCCCAGCAACTGCCCCAGAGGGTCAAGCCACGCCGCCACACGAGACAGCACCGTTCCTTCTCCTGCGGGAATGTTGGCAAAGAGCCAGATCACCACCCCTGCAGGAATGGCAACCGCCACCGCCCTCCCCAGCACAAACACCGTCCTGTCCAAAAGTGACCGTACCAGCACCTGCATGACCTTGGGTTTTCGGAAGGGTGGCAGCTCCAAGGCAAAAGAGGAGGGAAGACCTTTTAAATAGGTCACCGAAAGCAATTTTGTGACCAGAAGCGTCATCGCCACCGACAGCGCCACCAGCCCCAAAAGCAGAAGGGCAGACAAAAAAGCGTTGTCTCCGCCCCCCACGAAAAAGAGAGACAACAGCGTAATCAGCAAAGGAAACCGACCGTTGCAAGGCACAAAGGCGTTGGTGAGAATGGCGAGCCTTCTCTCTCTTGGGGAGTCGATGATCCTGCATCCCGTCACCCCCACCGCGTTGCATCCAAAGCCCATACACATGGTCAGCGCCTGCTTTCCGCACGCCCCTGCCATGGCAAAGGGTTTATCCAAATTGTAGGCAATGCGGGGCAAATAGCCCACGTCCTCCAGTAGGGTAAACAAAGGAAAGAAAATCAGCATAGGCGGTAGCATCACCGCCACCACCCACGTCAGCACCCGATACACCCCCTCCACCAAGGCCGATACCAACCAGCTTGGGCAAGACAGCGACACCAGCCAATATTCCAGCACCCCTTCAAACCCAAAGAAACATTTTGACAAAGCATCTGAAATGACATTTGCCCCCGAAATCGTGAGCCAGAACACAAACAGCAAAAACAAAAGCATTAGAGGAAACGCCGTTTTTCTTCCTGTGAGCAAACTGTCCACCAGGCGGTCAGAGGACCGCTCTCCCCGCTCTGTTTCCACCTCTTTTACAAAAGCCTCCGCTTGCCTGACAAGAGCCGAGGGTACACCGTCCTCCAGCTCCCCCTCACTAAGACGGCTTTGGGCTTCTACCACGGCCTCCATCACCCTTTTGCTCTTATTTCCCATATGCCCGAAATGGTATTCTGCCACGCGGAGCAGGTCTTTTTCTCCCTCCAGCAGGCGCAAAGCCAACCATCTTGAAGAAATGGGCAAATCCAAAGTGGGGAGTGCTTTTTCCACGTGTGAAACGGCTTCCTCTATTGGGGGAGAATATCTGACCTTAAACGCTGCACTTGGCGGGGCATCTGCCACCTGCTCCAAAGCTTTCAGCACCGCATAGAGCGTCTTTTTCTTCTTGGCAGTACACCCCACCACGGGCACGCCTAACCGTTTTGACAGCAACGCCAGATCCAGCTTGATATGCCTCTTTTTGGCTTCGTCCATCAGGTTGACGCACACCACCACTCTGTCCGTCATCTCCAGTACCTGCAGTACCAGATTCAGGTTGCGGGAAAGGCAGGTAGCGTCGCACACCAGCAGTACCGCATCGGGCTCGCCAAAGCAGATAAAATCCCGCGCCACCTCCTCTTCCCCCGAATGGGCAAACAGGGAATAGGTGCCGGGTAAATCCACAAAAAGATAGGACGTACCCCCAAATTCCACAACCCCCGTTGCGCGGGAAACGGTTTTTCCGGGCCAGTTGCCCGTGTGTTGGTGTAGCCCCGTCAGCTGGTTAAACAGGGTGCTTTTTCCCACGTTGGGATTGCCTGCCAAGGCAATGACCTTGGGCTTTTTTGTGTTTTTTTCGCTCCCTTTTCTCATGGGGAAAAGCGTTTTGTCAGGCATGGTCTACTCTCCTTTTCTCAGGACCTCTATTTGGGCGGCATCTTGCCGCCGCAAAGCAATCACCGCATTACAGATCAAATAGGCAGAGGGGTCTCCGAAGGGGCTTTTGCCCACACACTTGACTATGCCGTTTTCCACCAGCCCTATGTCCTGCAGTCGCCTTCGCATACTCCCCCTGTGATGCAGTTTGACCACGGTAGCGGTTTGCCCTACTTTCAGTTGATGCAAAAAACACATCTTTTTATTTTTTGTTCCTTTCCGTGTCTTCACACTTTTTTGTTCTTCCTGTTTGTAGCATATGCAGCTTCATGAAAACTGGTTTTGCTTTTTGCTAGGCTTTCTATCCGCAAAAAAAGAACAAAGCGGAAAAATCACCGCTTTGCTCTCTTGGCTTTATGGGTATTTATGCTTCTTCTATTCCTAAATACACGCGCAGGGGCTGGGGCAAACCGCCCTCCAGGTCTTCCTCGCTGTACACCGTCAGCCCCGCTTCTATCAGCAGCTCTGCCGCCACCCCCATGCCGTTGACCTTACGCCCCGTAAAACTGCCGTCATAAATTTGGTGTGTGCCGCAGGAGGGGCTTTTTTCTTTTAGTATGGCAAAGGGAATTTGCTTTGCATGGGCTATCTCTCGCGCCATCTCTGCGCCACGTCTGAAAAAGGCGGTGGTGTCTTCTCCTGCCCGGTTCACCACCTTGTCACCCTGCCGCTCGGAGGGGATACGGGGGGTAGGCATCCCGCCGTCGCTTTCGGGGCAAACTGCCACCAAAGTGGCGTATTTTTCAAGAGCACAGACCGCCTCCGCAGGCACGCTCTTTCCGTCATAGCGGCAGGGGATACCCAAGAGGCAACGGCTTACGAGAACGGGAGGTTTTGAAGACATAGCAAGCATCCTTTCATAATAAAGAAAATTTCAAAAAAAGATTGACAACCTTTACTTTGGGGGATTATAATGACACTGTAAAAAGCGAAAGAGGAGGTATATAGATGCAGGATATTATTGATATC
>JAZOBX010000352.1:0-16284 GCA_045596205.1 Eubacteriales bacterium
ACTCTATCTGCGCCTAAATGACTAATATTGTTTGCAATTTCATCACTAAGGACGGTTGTGATAACGCGAACTCCGAACGCCTTTGCCATAGGGATAATTACGCTCGCAAGCCCTGATGCTCCCGCGTTCATAAGGAGTGTGTTTCCTCCCTTGATCTTTCCCTCTATAAACAAATTGAGGTAGGCTGTCGCAAATGCTTCAGGTATTGCAGCGGCTTCAACCATTGAGCAATTTTTAGGTACGGGCATAAGCATATCGTATTTTACGGCAACGTATTCAGCATATCCGCCACCGCCGAGAAGGGCGCAAACCTTGTCGCTGATCTTCCAATTTGATTTCTCTTTTGCTTCAGCTCCGATTTCAACTATCTCGCCGGCAATCTCCAAACCCATCCACTCGGGACAGCCCGCAGGAGGCGGATAATCGCCCTCTCGTTGCATAAGGTCGGCTCGGTTGAGTGCCGCCGCTTCAATTTTGACGAGCACCTCGTCACTTTTTATTTTTGGATCGGGAACGTTATCCCATCTCAAGCTTTTATCGTTGTTTACAAGTATTGCTTTCATATTGCTTTTAAGCTTCCTTTATATATTTTTTACACTCGCAAATGCAATGCTCTACCTCTTTTCTCCCAAAGGCGTGATCGCTGTGTCTGTGTATTCGTATGAGAGAATAGATCTCCGAGAGAGAAGGCCACATTTTCTCAAGAGAGAGAAGTATATAGCTTTCCACGTCCTCACCCGACGAGGCACAGTCTAGAGGAAGATTGCCAAAGGCGGATCTGATAAGAAATACCGAGGTGTACACAGTATCAAACGGAATTTTACGGTAGATCCAGCTTTTTTCCTTTTTGAATCCGTTTATTTTTACAGAAGCTCCCGCAACATTTTTATATCACGAAGTAGCGGCTGTGTTTTGGTCGAAAGCTCGTCGTGTTCGTGCACACACAGATACATACAGCAACCAAGCGAGCCGCCGATGCGTCTTAGGATACGGCACTCGCCGCCCGCAAGAAAAAGAAACGGAATTTTCAAATTTTCCTTAAGCAAATTGATTATGCGCAGATTTTCTATCTGCTGTTCGGTATTTTCCGCGTCTGTGACGATCTTGCAGATATCGGCGCCTCTCCTTTCGTGCTCGAGGGCGATCTCAAGCACGCGCTCGGCGGGGGTAAATTTGAGTACGTGCGAAGACATCAACACCTCTGCGCCTCGCCTGTGAAGCTCGTCTATAAGATGTATTTGCTTTTCGATTGCATCTTTGTTCATCGTCAGCTCACCTTCGTAAGCATCAAAATAGTCTCCCATTACATCGCAAAGCGTTGCGCCGCATTCCGCAAGCTCGACAAGTTCTGCCGCGAGTACGTCGTCTGATTTTCCTATGTTCGAGATATAATTTCGGTAGTTGGTGGCGTAAATGGGCAGATCGGTATAAGCAAAAAGCTCCCGATACGTCTTCTCGTTTCGATATTCCGCTTTTAGCTGGCAAAACTGCATGCCGATCGTCTCGGCGCCCTCAGGGATAGAAGCATCAATCAGCGCTTTTATCCTGTCGGGATTGGTTCCTTGCACCATGCAGGTCAGCAACGGCTTTTCATGTGATAAAAAACTCTTTTTCTTCATATTAAGTCCTCTCCATAGCATTTCTGCCACCATTGATCATACTGTTTTCGCCATTGATAAACTGTTCTTTTTCCGAAGCGACGAAAAGACACAGATCGATGATTTCTTGTGGCTCGGCTGCGCGCCCGAGCATCGTTTTGTTACATTGTAGCAAATAATTGTTCTTTAAGCAATCTCTATTCTGATATAACATTGACGTTTATGATACTAAATTTAAAAAATAATTGAAATACGATATATAATGTGATATAATCAACGAAAAGGCGAGGTGATGCAAGTGAATCTTAAAAATATTACTGTAACAGAGATATCGGGCGTGGTTACCGTGTATTCGGAAAAGGGCAAACGTGATAAAATGACCAATAGAAAAACTTATGGGCTTTCTTTTTGCAAAGAAGGGCAAATAACCTACATGCAAAACGGGAGAGAATACGTTTCAAACAAGGACTGCGCAGTTATTTTGCCAAAGGGCGGAACTTATTTTATTAAAAGAGACAAGACCGGCGCTTTCCCGGTTATCAATTTTGATTGTCTTGATTTTTTATGTGATACGGTTACCGTTATTCCCGTCCGAAATGCGGAAGAATTAATAGCAGATTACGAGCGAATAAAAACGCTGCTTTGCTTTGACGGAAACCGTACGCAGATATTCAGCATCTTCTACGGTATGTTACATAAGCTCTCTTACGATGATGTTCCGCGCGAGCTGAAAGGCGCGGTAAGGTTGATCAACAGCCATCTTTGCGACGCGTCTCTTACCAATGCAAAATTGGCGGCTGAATGTAATATAAGCGAGGTATATTTCAGAAAGCTTTTCACAAAGCATTTCGGTGTATCGCCTAAGCAATATATCATCGACTTGCGCATTCAAAAGGCGAAGCAGCTTTTAGCGGAAGGCGCAATGAGCGCCTCTGCCGTATCGAACGAATGCGGATTTTCAAATCCCTATCACTTTTGCAGGCTGTTCAAGCAGCACACGGGATCAACTCCCACCGAATACAGAAAGGCGAACCTGATATATAAAATATAGGTTGGCATCTATTGGGGATGCACATGAAATCGCCTCCAAAACTCCACAGCCCTTGATTGTATTGACTTTTTCGCCGTGACATCTAAATTGGCTGTACAACACATAAAAATTCCTCGGGCTTGTTCCGAGGATATTTTTTTCTAGTTTTCTCTTTTTTCTTTTTTCTGTATTGCTAAGCAGTTGATCTATTGGCAAGATCAATGGGCATCTGATGCCCGTTTTTGCCTATTACGTCTATGCATTTCTTGCTTGTCGCCGTTTCATTCTTCTTTACAAAGCCCAAAAGTTTCAGAAATAGCAGTATCAACCTTTTGCATGATTTGCTTGTCAAGATGTCCTATTTTTTCCTTTAATCTTTGCTGATCTACGGTTCTTATTTGTGCAAGCCATATGACAAAATCATTCGAAAGACCGCTCTCACTTGCGCCAATTTTCATTTGTGTAGGAAGGAGTGTTTGTGGAATGTCCGATGTGATCTCTGCGGCGATCACAGTTGAAGAATTGACGATTCCAACATTGGCTTGCACTATCAAAATGAGACGTAATCCTTCTTTACCTGCGCCGGGAACAGGGGTTAAATCCACATAAAAAATATCTCCACGTTCTATCATATACTTCTCCCATGATTTACTGTTTTTTGCATGAAGATGAGACGTATGGTTTTATTGTGTCAAAGAATTCCTTATATAACAAGGGTATTTCTTTTTGCCAATCAATTGCCCGTCAGCATCCTGTGCATCCGGGCTTGTGAACTGCCCGTACTGTTTGTAAGCTGCGGTTTTTAAGCCCATCTCTATGCCATTTTTCCTCCCTGCCCGAGAGCATGGCTCATTATAGCATATTCCTTTGAGGCGGTCAAATCGAAATTGACGAAAAAGGCGCGTTTCTGATTTTTCAGAGAATTGCACAACTTACCCAGACTTTTTTGTTACATTTTATGCTTGTCTGTCAATTTCTTCCGTTGATACTCAATCAACACGCTCTGACATTCCAAACGCGCGAAGCGCATATCACTGCGACCAATGGGAGCAATATCACTTTTGTAAGGCAAAAATATCACGCCGAGCCATGCGGGGCATATCACCAAAAAACTTTACCGCCCGACAGTCACACTATACCTTGCAGGAAAGGGGTTGCCTTTGGGAAGGGTTTGCGGTATAATAGGGGATATAGTAGGCAAACAGACAATGCATGACAAAAAGGAGAGAAATATGCAAAAAAAGCATGCCGCGTTTCAATGGCTGGAACAGCAGTTGAGCGACGCGGGATATGCGACGTTGGATCTGACGTAAAACGCGTAAACTATTTTAAAATGCGACAACGTCTGATTGGCTACATGGAAAAGCGCAAAAGAACACCGTTTCAGATCCAAAAGCATCGGTAGAAAGAGGAAAAGCTATGCTCAAAATTCAAAAAGAGCTGCAAAGCGTATATGAAAAATACAGTCATTTTGATTTTATCCGCCATTATCAAAACGTGACTGCCAACAATAAGACCCCGCCTAAATACAGCAAAGGGATAGGCTTTTTGGCGGGACTGTATGAGCCTTCATATGTTTTGGAAATGCGGGTCACAAACTGGACTGTAGGCAAAGAGGTACAAAAGCCCGACCGCGGATTTGATTACAAATACTATTTTGACGAAAGCGGTAGAATCCTCCTCTCCGAAAAATACTTGGAAAAAAACCCGAAATATCTCAATTTTTATTTTTACGAAGAGGGCGTTTGTGAATTTATCCACTATGAATTAGACAGAAACAGTATTTATTTCATTGCGAAATCCGACTTTGACCGCTCAGGAAGAATCAGCAGACATATTGAGGCAGAATTGATGGGATATGGCGTGGAGGTTGCGTGTTTTTATGAAGAGCATTTATTCCGCTATGCCGAGGACAGTACTTACGTTACCGTTAAGAAATATATGAATCCAAGCGAACAATTTGACAAGCTAAGGTGTCTGCAACCGCAAAACGGCGAAGGCGCGGAAGAAGGCATATTCAGTATTTCTCATATGATGATACGGGAAAACGTGTTATATTTTCTTGACGGAAATGGGAAAGTGCAAAGTTTTTTCCCCATCAGATTTAAGCTTGTAAACGGGCAAAAGGTGAGTGTGCCGCTTCCTAAAAAAGTACCTGTTTTCAAAATCATCAAAGAGAACATGATAGGCATTTTATCCAAATGGAAAGGCGTAGAAAAAAGTGTGATCTGGATTCTCTGCGAAAGCACGGATCTGGTCATGCAGTACACCTGCCGCCAAGAGGATTGCGAAGAAAAATGGAATATTGCCTTTTACGACACCGAGGAAGAAGAGATTTTCACCGAAAAAGAGCATATCCAAGCCTTTGAAGATATATTGTTTAACGCGCATTGTGACTTAGACGACTTGCTTGGCGGAAAGTACTTTACGGATAAAATGATACGCATTGTCAAGGAGTTGCGAAAAGAAGGATATATTGCTCCGGAGACAGCGGTGGTTTTATCCGGTCTTGAAATATCCGAGGAGACTTTTGCCATTGCGCAGAAAATCAATTCCAAAGAAACCGCCGAGAAAATGGCAAATGCTTTTGGTGTTTTTTGATCCTCACAAAAGAGAACAACTGCCGCTTACGAGCGAAAATCTACCGCTTGGCGGCGGTGGCTTGCTCTTTTTTGGGATAGATGATAAACTTTGTTTTGCAAAGCGTTTGCAGAAAAAACGGCGGGTTGCAGGAGAATAGGAGAACTAAAATGCAGAAAAAACTTTGGAACAGAGATTTTATATTGCTTTTGCAGGGCAATGCGGTGAGTACGATTGGTGACTTGATGTACAGCGTTGCCATTGGGTATTGGGTATACGAAAAAACAGGCTCCAGCGGGCTGATGGGGATTATGTCTGCTATATCGCTGTTTGTGAGTATGTTTTTGTCTCCCTTTTGCGGAAGCATTGTAGATAAGCTCAACCGCAAGTGGGTGCTGGTGGCTATGGACCTAATGCAGGGCGGTGTGATGCTGGGCGTGGGGATCCTTGCTTTTTTGGATAGTCTGAGTGTTCCCGTGGTGCTTGTGGCGGCGTTTCTCGCGGCATTTGGAAGCGTGTTTTACTCCCCTGCCGCCAGCACGCTGATGCTGGACATTATTCCACACGACGATATGGTGCGGGGGCAGTCGGTCTTCTCAGGCGCAAACTCGATGATCAATATGCTGGGCAGCGCCTTCAGCGGCGCGATGGTGGCCTTTTTGGGTGTACCTTTTATTGTTGTTTTTAATGGGCTGAGCAATATTTACTCTGCTGTGACAGAGCTTTTTGTCAGAGTGCCCAAAACACTCCGACAAGGCCAGCAGGTGACGTTGAAAAGCGTAGCAGAGGATAGCAAGAGTGCGGTCCGGACCATTTTTTCCGATCCTTGCCTTAGAATATTCGTGCTGTCTGCTTTGCTACTGAATTTGCTGGGGGCAGGGCCCCTTTCCCTGCTCTTGCCTTTTACAATAGAGAAAGGGTTTTCCCTTGAAAGCTACGGTGTGTTGATGTTTTTGTGGACGGGGGCTTCCCTTGCCTCGGTTGTGCTTCTCGGGGCTGTTAAATTATCGCCCAAAGCAAGATTCTGGGTAATGGCTGTGGGCTTTATCGCGTCTTGTGTTTTTTTGGTGGGTGCGTATCTGTCCAAGCATTTTCTTCTCACCTGTATTTTGGCTGTTTTGGCATCTTTTACCAACTGCGCGGGGAATACCGTTCTCAATGCTTCCATGATGCTGGCGCTCCCCGAAGAAAACAGGGGTGCTATTCTCGGCTTCGTGCAATCCGCCTGCATTGGAGGAACGGCGCTTTCTACCGTTGCCTACGGCTTTTTGGGAGACGTTTTTTCTTTGCATCTGGTGTTTACCGCAGGGACAGTGCTTTCCCTTTTGCCTATGGTCTGTTTTTGCTTCCACAAGAAGGTAAAGGCATTTGTTTTGTCGCATTAAGGAAAACAGAAATACATACAAAAAGAGAGAACAAATCGGTTTTAGCCGAAATGTTCTCTCCTTTTTTGCAATTGGCGATATACTCGCTTCCATGTCAGGAGCTACACCCCCCTTTTGGGGGCTTTTGTTTTAGGAAGTCTTTCGTTTTGCGTGGGTGCATTTGCCAAAGAGCAGTTCTGCTTTTTGAAAATAGGGACAATGTCCGCAGCTGTCTTCCTCACAGGGGCCGCCGTAGTGGGGGCAGGCAATCTGCATCTGGGTGACGATGGGATGCCCTTCGTCAGTATAAAGGGGGCACGCTCTCAAATCGGGATAAATGGGTACGGGCTCAGCCCATTGGCTGTTGCGTTCAAACTCTTCGTAGTATCCGTAATAGAGCTCGAAGGGTTTCCCATAGACCGAAACAGAGGCGTAGAGCTCTCCTTCTTTGGGCTTTTTATACATGGGCATCTCCTTTCCGTCGCGCACGGGGCTGTGCGAGGCTTGTTTATTTGCCGATTTCGTCTTTGAGCTGCTGTTTTTTCTGCAGAAGCGCCTGCTCAATTTTGGCAAGGTCTTCGGCATGGGCAGTTTCAAAGCTTTCAAAGAAACGGTCCTTGAGCTGATTGAGCTTGGCTTCGGTTTCTTTGGCATGGGCCTTCAGTTCTTCTTCCACGTTTTTGTCAAAGAGGGTGGTTTCCAGTTCTTTCAGTTTGTCTTCTGCGGTGCGCAGAGCGGCAATGAGGCTTTCCAGAGACGCGTTCATTTGCTCGCCTACCGTCTCAAAAGCAAGGAGGGCGGCATCGTATGCCTTTTCGCTGGCTTGGAGCGTCAGGGTGGCGGAGGCGTATTCCTCGCCGCCAACGGTGAGAGAGGCGGTGTAGCTTCTTTGGGCAAGCACTTCAGCCTTGGCATCACGGAGTCTGGCAAGAGCGGTCTGGTATGCAGAATCGGGAGACAGCAGCGCATCGTAGCGGAATTCGTCCAGCTCGGTGATGGCGGTGCTGTAGAGACTGAGCGCGGTTTTGTAGGCGGTGTGGGTCAGGGCGTAGATACCGCCCATGGCTTCAATGATCTTTGCGGTCTCTTCCCTTTCCGCAAAGGAAATCTGATGGGATTTGGCAGAGTAGTATGCCTGGCGCATTTCTTCGGTGAGCAGCAGCGCGGTTTCCACGCGGCCTGCCGCAATGACCTTCAGCAGCTGCTCTTCGGTCATGGCGCCAACGTCTTCCTCGGTGTAAAGCGAGGTGGAAAGGGCGAGCTGGCGCAGGCCTTCCATCTTCATGGCTTCCACTTTTTCCACTTTGCCTTGAATATCCAGTTCTGCCAGAGTGGACTGTACTTGGCCGACCACGGCATTTTTCAGTTTTTCAGCTTGCCTGGTGTCGCCGGAGACGGAAATTTTTACGGTGTTTTCGGTGGCTTCTACGTTGCCTTTCACCAGATATCCCGTTTCGGTGGCAAGGGTGATGACCAGCTCTGCCGCATCTTCTGCGGTTTTGCCCACGAAGGCTTCTCCCGCAATCAGCAGGCTACCGTCATCGTTGAGGGCGGTGACTGCGGCAACTTTGTTTTCGCTGTCCAACATAAATTCAATGCTGGGGTTAATGTCTACGGTCATTCTCGAAAAGTTGTCTTGGTCTTTTTTGGAGCAGGACACAAGAGAAAAGAGAGAAAGCACCATAGCAGATAAAATGAATAGACTAAACAGTTTTTTTGTCATTGTTTTTTCTCCTTTTTGCTGTGTTTCTGTGGAGGGCAAAGAGGGCTTCCCTTTGCCCGTTTGATAGAGCGTATTATTGGTCAAGGTCGGACTGTTTCTTTTTCTTAAACAAGAACCAGAACAGTGAGAATCCGCCTGCGCCAACGAGAGCAGTAGAGCCTACGGCAATGCCTGCAATTTCGCCGCCCGAGAGCTTGAAGCTTTCGCCGCATACGTCACATTTGCCGTCTGCATTTTCACTTTGATGCGCGGCGGGGGTTCTTGTGGCAGAGCAAACGTTGCAATCCGCATCGCAAGCATTGTCGTATTTGTGACCGCCAAGGCTGTCGATGTCTTCGGTGCGGGTGTGCTGGGCGTTATGAGCGCAGGTAAAGGTCTTGGTACCCTTTTCGGTGCAAGTGGGTTCTTTTGTAACAGTGCCGTTATCCCAGCTATGGGCATCGGCTACGATGTCGATGTCTTCGGTTCTGGTATGGGCGGCATTGTGGAGACAGGTGTAGGTTCTGGTACCCACTTCGGAGCAGTTGGGCTCTTCTGTCACAGCGCCGTTATCCCAGCTATGGGCATCTGCTACAATGTCGATGTCTTCGGTTTTGGTATGGGCGGCGTTGTGGAGACAGGTGTAGGTTCTGGTACCCACTTCGGAGCAGTTGGGCTCTTCTGTCACAGCGCCATTATCCCAGCTATGGCCTTCGGGGTCATACGTGCCGTATTCGTTGCCGCAGACGTCGCAGATTTTGAGAGTGATGCAGTTTCCTGTACCGCCTGTATGGTCTTCTTCTCCGTGACGGAGGACAGTCAGAGAAGAAAATTTGTACAAGCCGCCTTCAGGTTCTTTATCTTCGGTGCGGACGATGTTGCCGTTTTCATCAAAGAAGTAATGATCTTCTACCAGAATGTCGGAGAGAGAAAGGCCTTCCGCTACGGTCACGGAGGCAAAAGTACCGCCGCTGATAAAGGTGTTTTCGGGCAGGTAGTGCAAATGCTCGTCAAACACACCGCCTTCAATATAGATGTATGACTCATCATGGGGCAGTACGTGCGAGTATGAGCCGCCTTTAATGGTAAGCGTGCCGCTGACGACGTTGAGCAGGTCGGGCAGTCTACCGGGCTCTTCGCTTTCGTCTACCATCGTCACATTGGCGTTTTGCATCAGAATGGAGGTGTGGGCATCGTCGCCGGCGATCATGTCAAAGCCGTTGAGGTCGATTGTGAAATTGCCTTTTGTAATATCGAACCAACCCGCTTCCGTAGCGGTGGCATCGGCAAGCAGTTTAACGGTGCTGCCGTCGTTTTCACTTGCTACTGCAATGGCTTCTTCCAAAGTGGCATGGTTGCTGACCGTACCGTCGGCAAGGGTGACCTGGGCTCCCGTCGACTCTGCATTTGCCATAATAGAGCAGTATACCGTCAGAAGGCAGATCGCCAAAAGCATTCCCGTCATATAAATGACTTTTTTGAGTAGTTTGGAAGTGGATTTTTTCATGTTTTGTACTCCGTTTTGCATTGATGATTTGGTTTGCGCTCTTTGTTTTCGCATTTACATTGTATCATGCAAAGCGTTTTTTTGTCACTATAAAAAGAAAGGCATTTTCCGCAATTTTCATTGCGGTTTTTTGGGGTAAAAACCGCAAAGGACTTCCCTGCTCTCATGCAAAAAAGAGAAGAAAAAAGCGGAAAAATTCGCCAAAACAAAGCTTTTTATGCGCTTTTTGCCATTTTAAAACCGCCTTTACCTATTCGCTAAAGCGAACAAATCATAAAAAATAGGTGTTCGCTTTGGCGAACACCTATTTTTTAGCTATGTATTGCTACTTTTTCTTTCTTTGTTCATACGAACATCATCTATCCACTGATACCCATACAGCTTAACCGAGCTTCTTGGGCGTATCAACAAGTCCTGCAAGATAATCAATGGATATGTTATAAAATCTTGCAAGTGTCTTGTAGTGTTCTATGGGCATTTGCCAGGCACCGCTTTCCCAACGTGCATATTGCTGTTGCCGTGTCCCCAACAAGGACGCAATTTCGGTTTGGGTCTTGTCCGCATCCTCTCTGACATCTCTGAGTCTTTGGTAATATTGCATAGTATATCCTCCAATAAAAGTCATTAAAACCACTCTTTTGTCACACTGTCGTCAGATAATCATGGAGAAATCGTCCTCGGAGCAGCCTGCCTTGTTGGCGATCTGGGTGATGAGGTAACGGACCATGGATTCGGAGAGATAGAGCATTTCCCCAATCTGCTTGGGTTTGAAGCCGAAGGTTTTCAGCTTTGCCACCTCGTGCTCTCTGGGGGTCAGGTTGGTGGCGATCTGCTTGTTTCTGACCTGCCCTGACAGCTTTGCCCAGCCAAGACGGTATTTTTCGTACAGAGACAGCATTTCCGTCACAGCCGATTCGTCCAGCAGCAGTAACCGCTCTTCCAGAAGACCGTTAAAGTGGCGCACGTATTCTGCCAGAATGCCAAAGAGCTTGTCGGGGAGAGCAAGGGCTAAGGCTTTGTCTATATGGCGGATGGCCTGTTCCCGCTGCCCTGCATTGTGGTAGGCAACGGCGCAGGACATACGGAGAAAGATTTCGGGAATGACGGTTTTGTCCACTATCGCCTGGCTGATGAGAGGCTCGATGGTGTTGGGGATCATTTTCATGAGCGCAAGCCCGTGGACACCTTCCTGCTGTGCCGCCCCGGAGGCGATGGCATAGGCGCACATATAGAGATACTTGACGTAAAAGACCTTGGCGGCGGGGTGGGCATCGGCAGGGAGCAATTCAAAGTTACCGATGGTAAACCAGTCGGGAAAGTCTTTGTTATCGTAGAGTGAGCTGTCGATAATGGCAAGAGAAAGAGAAATAATATCCCGCTCTTCTTTGGTTTTGCAGGGAGCTTCGCAGATGTGCTTTTTGGCTTCCGTCCAAAGGGCAAGGTCACCTCTCCACATGGCGCATTGGGCAAGGAGCATACCGCCGCCTAAAATGGCGTAGAAGCCCGAGTGGGTGGAAAGGAAGAATCTCGCCCGCTCGTAGACGCGGTCAATTTCTCCTCTGCGGTAGGCAAGCTGGGCTTCAAAGAGGGCGTGGGCTTCGGGGCGATTGATCAGCATTTCGGCGCATTCCTTAGCCCCACCTGCTTTGTTATATAGATTGGTCATGTCCAAAAAGGGACTGCGACGGGGCATGGGTAGGCTTTCTTCCTCGGTGCGGTAGGCGTTGGGGAGAATCGCGGTGCGGGGGATCATATAGGACCGACCGAAACGGTAGGCGCCCTTCACCCGTTCCTTTGCGCAAAGCACCTGCACGCGGCGCGTGCTGACGCCCCATTTTTCCGCGGCTTCCTTGACGGTCATATATTCCATAGCTGCCCTTTTCTCCTTTGCAAAACGGTTATCTGTTCGCATTTGCGAATACAAATACAGTATACCGCAAATTTCTTCTTTTGTCAATCTTTTATAGAGAAATAGACGGCGGCATTGCAAAACGAAAAAAGATATGCTACAATGGTACCATAACCGAAAAAAGGAGAGACGGCAATGCAAACCATTCAAAACCTTGCCTACGGCAAACACCCCGCTCAGCTGATGGACGTGTATATCCCCGACGGAAAGGTATCTTCCGTGTTTTTATATTTTCACGGAGGCGGACTGGAAGCGGGAGATAAGAAGAGCATGGAAAAGGTTTTCCCTTTCCTGGTGAAAAGAGGTGTGGCGGTGGTATCCGCCAATTACCGCATGTATCCCGAGGCAAAATATCCCGATTACCTTATAGATGCGGCAGAAGCGGTGGCGTGGACCAAACGCTATGCCCAAGAAGAACTGGAATGCAGTACCCTATACGTAGGGGGCAGTTCAGCGGGGGGCTATATTTCCATGATGCTTTGCTTTGATTGCCGTTATCTGGCGGGCGTGGGGCTGGACAACTCTGCCGTTTGCGGCTATTTTCACGATGCGGGGCAACCTACCGCCCACTTTAACGTGTTAAAAAACAGAGGGGTTGACCCCCGTCGGGTGATTGTGGACGAAACGGCGCCGCTCTACTATATCGGCATGGAGGAAAGCTATCCGCCTATGCGGTTTATCGTCTCCGACAGAGACATGGAAAACCGTTTGGAGCAGACCCAGCTGGTCCTGTCCACCATGAAGCATTTCGGGTATACCCACTACGACTGCGTGCTGATGGAAGGCACCCATTGTGAATACTGCGGTAAGCTGGATGAGCAGGGGGATAGCGTACTGGGACAGATGATTTACGATTTTATCCTGAGCTGCAGCAAATAACGCCGCCGTTACTCATATTTCTACCTTTCAGCATCCAAAAAGGGGCTGTCGCAAATGTACATTTGCGACAGCCCCTTTGTATATAGGACGGTTGATGAAAGGTGATCTGTTTTATTCACCTTGGTAATGCATGTTATAGAACATGGCCACGCCAACCTTCACGTTACCAAGACCGGTAACGGGGGCGTACACGTCCATTGTAATAAACTGGTGGGTGGTATCCACGCTACCGTCCTGGGGCAGCTGCATGATATCAATGATACCGCCTGCCTGGTAAGCGGGATATTCAATGATACTTTCGTTGGTGGCAAAGGTGTTCGTATCGTTAAAGATGAGAGAAACGAACACGAACTGACCGTTGCTATCTCTGAGATGGCTGACCCAGATATCGGGATAGTTTTGCAGGTTGCCTTGAATAATCATAGGCACGGTGGCGCCGCCCAGATCGTAGTTCTGGAAGTAGGTGGTCTGACCGTTGTTCATGTTGCCCAGGGTATTGATGGTTCCTGTAATGGTGACCTTTTGGATTTCGTTGTCGGCAATGCCTGCCTCATGGCTTTCTTCGGGAGACAGCTCAATACCGCAAGCGCCGCAGGGACCGAATTTGATGTTGTTGAGCGTCAGGATAGAGGATTTCAGCATAATGCCGGTGGAATAGCAGTCGTAGGCATAGAAGTTGTTGATGGTGCCGTTGCCTACGATACCGATAGTACGCATACCGACTTCGCAACCGGAAAGCGTGATGTTGGAGGCGTCAATATAGTAGTGAGAGTTGTATTGATAAGTACCGATGCTCAAGCCAATATACACACCGCCGCCGGATTTACCGAAGCCAAGACCGCCTTTATCTATGGGGCCGGGGTTGTGGTTCAGAGGCGCGTTGCCTTTGATGACGATGTTGTACAGTTTTGCGGAGTAAGTAGAACCTTGGAGAGGAGAACCTACAGGACCGTTGTTATCCCAGGTTTCAACGCTCAGAAGAGAGTTGACATCGCCGATATATTCACTGCCGTTGGAAATGCCGGCTTGCCAGGTGGTGAACTCTGCTTTGTTAAACACGCGGATTTGAGAAGCATCAAGGGAGTGATCGTTACCGTTGATCCAAGCGCTCTTGTTGACGAACTGGATTCTGGCGTTGGTGCGACGGTTGGTGATGATTTCACCGGTAAAGCGGTTGACAACCTCGGGAACGATAACACCTCTCAGAATCGCATCTACGGTTTGTTCTGCATCTGCCAAGAGTGCAACGGGAGGAACGAGAGAGTAGCCGTATTCATAGTTGCCTTCGGGATCTACGGGTTTTTCAAGAACAACGAAGTTGATTTCTTCGCCGTTGTACTTGTTGCCGGCGTTACCCATCACGATGGCTTCAGCATAAGAGTAAACGTTGTAGCCGTTGTTGATGTCAAAGACGTAGGCATTTTTGGTTTCCAGTCTACTACCGGAGACAGATTGTACGTTGACGGTGACTTTGCCCAGCATCTTAAAGGTGATCTCGCCCGTTTCGTAGTCGTATACCGCAACGCTGTCCCCTGTAACGCCGCTTTCGTGTGTAAAGCTGAGCTCGTAGCTTTGGGCAACCTTATCACCGTGGATACCAATGGCAAAAGGAAGGCTGTCTCTCATAGAAAACTTATAGACGATGCTTCTTCTTTGCTCGAATACCTCGGGGATAGAGATAGAGGTGGGAGGAACGATCACGTCTACTTCTACGTTGGCGGTCACGTCGGTATTGGGAATCGCTACCTGCACGGTCACCTTGCCGTGGCCCTTGGCGGTCAGAGCGCAGGTGTTGCCTCTGTTTTCAAGCTCCAGGATGCTTGCATCGCCGTCGACGACGGTGTAGCTCAGAGGAATATCTACGGTTTGGAAATTGTAGTTACGAACCACAACGCTGATAAGCGCGGCGGAAGCGGCGTATTTATCAACGGTGATGCGGTCGCTGGAGAGGGTGAGGAAGTATCTGGAAGCATTGATCTCTTCCTGGGTCAGCACAACGGTGATTTCCACTTCGTTTGACAGGGTGCCGCCCAGAGAGGCTTGCACCTTGATCACGTCGCCTGCGTTGGCAGAATCGCTGACCGTCAGCATATTGCCCAGAATGGAAGCAATTTCATTTCCTTGGGTGATCGTCAAAACGGCATCGTTGGATACTTTACCGTCAACAATGGCAGAAAGCATCACGGTTTCACCGCGATAAGCTTGGTTTTTGGTGGCGGTGAGAACGATTTCTTCGGGGGTTTCAGGGTCCTTTTGTCCGCAGACGCTACAGGAACCGTCAACGTAATCGTGGGGGAGCATTTCAATATCTTGGGTGTAGCTGTCACCGCACTCGCAAGTAAAGGTCATCACACCTTTTTCGGTACAGCTGGGGGCTTTGGTTTGCTCGCTTTCGTGGTGATGAACGTGGGGAGGGATATACGCGGGATCTTTTTCTCCGCATTCGCATACGCCGTCAACATAATGATGGATGTGACCGACAGAGCAAGAGATAAAGCATACCGCAGTCAGCACAAGGGCGATAAGCAGAACGAGAAGCTTGCCAACGTTCTTTTTCATTTTGATTTCTCCTTTTAATACTCTTTGTTTTTTTATTTTTACTGCAAAGCAATAAACTTAGTTTTGTGGGAAGTAGATGATTTCTGCTTCCAGGGTATAGGCGGGATTGCCTGCCACGTAAACGCGAATGACCGCGGAGGCAAAGTTTGGCGCGCTGTCACGGAAGGTAAGAACGCCGTTTTCTACGGTGGCGTAATTCTTGCCCGACCGGATTTCCCATCTCACGTCTGCCGCGTCAATATCCTCTCTTACACGCAGGTAAGACAAAAGATCAATGGAACGTACGGACAGCGTGTAGAGATTGGGCTCGTCGACGTTGGGACGGTTGATTTCGTCGGCGCCTTCAAAATCAAATTCCAAAGGCAGCTGCCCCGCCTCAACGACCACCGTAACGGTATCGGTCAGGGTGGGGTTGTATTCAGAGGTGACGGTAACGGTGGCGGTGCCTTCCGATAGCGCCAATAGTTTGCCCGTGTACGGGTCAACGGTCACCACAGCTAAATTGTCGGAGGAGAACCGCACTCTCTTGTATTGGTCCAGGGCGGCTGTGGTTTCCACCACTACGTCCAAGGTATATTGCTCACCTGTCAGCAACGTCAGGGTCTCTAAATCCTGGGTTAGATCACTCTTGCTGACAAAATAGACGTCAACGGGATAGTCTGCGGTGACTCGCACGTTGAGCATGGCCATTTTGTTGCCGTCCTCCGTCTTTACGGTGATCACGGCAGAGCCGTAATGCTCGCCCTTGACGTTGCCGTTGGCATCCACGGTGCAAACCGATTCATCGCTGGAAGAATAGGTAACGTTTTTGTTGGAGGCAAGCTCGGGATAGATTCTGATGGCGGCGGCTTCGGTTTCGCCTTGACTGATCACAAGATGCGTCTCGCCAAAGGGCTCGCCCTCACCGTTGATAAACTCTACGCGTTCTACGGGAATGTTCTGATAAAGCGACAGCATTCTTCCCGCAATGGCAATCACCACAATGAGCACGATGGGAAGGATTGCCAAAATAAGGAGTATGGTTTTTTTCATGGTTGACTCACATTTCTATTTTATCGTATCTGAGGTTGATGCGAAGGACCAGGGTATGGACCCTGTAAATCATAAAGATAAATGCCGCGCCGATAATGACAAAGTAAGGAATCATGGCGTTTTT
>JAZOBX010000353.1:0-3024 GCA_045596205.1 Eubacteriales bacterium
CAAAAGATCTTTTATCTGGTTTTGAAGTGATTCACAATTTTAATATCGCATGGAAAGCAACAGAATTGTATGATGATATTAATCAAGATGTGGAACATAAAAAACAAAAATTTTCTGGAGGAAAAGAAAAATGGCAGTAAGAATCAGACTTAGAAGAATGGGCGCAAAGAAAGCTCCCTTTTACCGTGTAGTGGTGGCAGATAGCCGTTCTCCCCGCGATGGCAGATTCATCGAAGAAATCGGTTATGTAAACCCCCTCACCAACCCCGCTGAAGTGAAGATCGATGCTGAAGCAGCAAAGAAATGGATCTCCCAAGGCGCACAACCCAGCGAAACCGTTAAGGCTTATCTCAAAAAGTCCGGTATCATTGACTAATCGCATTTGGTGATATAATGGATTTGCAAAAGGTTTTACACGATATCGCTTGTGCCATCGTTGACCATCCCGAAAGCGTACACATCGAAGAAAGCGAAGACAACGATCACGTCACCTTCGTTTTGTCTGTGGCAGAAGAAGACACAGGCATGGTCATTGGTCATCACGGCAAAATTGCAAGAGCCATCCGTTCCATTATGAAAGCGGCTGCATCTACTTGCGGTAAGCGCGTTACTGTTGAGATTAAGTAAAAGAAAAACTCATGCACCACTGTAAACAATACGCAAAGAGACTTGCGGCGTTGCTTAGACAGGTCGGGGCATGAGTTTTTTCTCTCTATTTTTTATCTTTTAAGGAGTGTATCATGGCTGAATATATTATGGCGTTAGACCAAGGCACAACCTCTTCCCGCTGTATTTTGTTCGGGGTGGACGGCAAGATCGTTTCGTCTTCTGCCCGTGAATTTCCTCAGATTTTTCCCAAGGAAGGTTGGGTGGAACACAACCCTATGACCATTTGGTCCTCCCAGATCGGTGCGGCGGCAGAAGCACTGATGAAAATCGGCGGTCAATGGCAGGATGTGAAAGCCATTGGTATTACCAACCAAAGAGAAACGGTAGTGGTTTGGGACAGAGCCACGGGTCAGCCTGTATACAACGCCATCGTATGGCAATGCAGACGGACGGCAGACTACTGCGGCCAGCTGAAAGAACAGGGATACGCTCCCATGATCAAAGAAAAAACAGGGCTTTTGCTTGACCCTTATTTTTCCGCTACCAAGCTCCATTGGATTCTGGAAAATGTGGAGGGTGTAAAAGAAAGAGCGGAGCGCGGGGAGCTGTGCTTTGGTACGGTGGACACCTGGCTGATGTATCAACTCAGCGGCGGCGAAATCTTTGCCACCGACTACTCCAACGCATCCAGAACCATGCTCTTTAATATTTCCACTCTGGAATGGGACGAAGAACTGCTTTCCCTGTTTGGCGTGCCTCGCGCTATGCTCCCCGAAGTGAAGCCCTCCTCGGGTCTGTTCGGATACAGCGACAGCGGTATTCTTGGCGCAAGAATTCCCATCAGCGGCGTGGCAGGTGACCAGCAAGCGGCTTTGTTTGGTCAATGTTGCTTTGAAAAAGGCAATATGAAAAATACATACGGCACAGGGGGATTTCTTCTGATGAACACGGGAGAAGAACCCTGCTTTACCGACAACGGACTGCTCACCACCGTTGCATGGGGACTGGACGGAAAGGTCCACTATGCGCTGGAGGGGTCTGTGTTCGTTTGCGGGTCTGCCGTGCAATGGCTCAGAGACGGGCTGAAAGTGATTGAAAGCGCCGCTGACAGCGAATATATGGCAAGCAAAGTCAAGGACAGCGGCGGTATTTATATTGTGCCTGCTTTTGCAGGACTTGGCGCGCCTTGGTGGGACCCTTATGCCAGAGGGATGATGATCGGTATTACCCGCGCCACCACGAAATATCATATTATCCGCGCCACGCTGGAGTCCATTTGCTACCAAACGGCAGACGTGATTGGACTTATGGAAGAATCCATCGGTAGAAAAGTGGAAAAACTGCCCGTTGACGGCGGTGCTTCTGCCAACAATCTGATGCTTTCTTTCCAGGCAGATATTCTGGGTGTTCCCGTGGAACGTCCCGACTGCATTGAAACCACCGCCCTTGGCGCCGCCTATCTGGCAGGCCTTGGCGTGGGCATTTACAAAAATACGGAAGAAATCGCAAAACAGCATAGCATTGAAAAACAGTTTCTGCCCCAGATGCCTGAAGACGAAAAAGAACGCCGCGTGAGATCCTGGCGCAAGGCCGTGCAGAGAGCGTTGGCGTGGAAGGAAGACGACGACAACTGATGACAGACAAATTCTTACAGACTTTTGAGAATTCCATGAGCAAATACCGTTTCCTTGGATGGTCCTGGACGATGTGCTCATCTGTGGGATTTTCGGTGTTGGCATTGACACTTGCCCTGCTCTGCCCTTCTGCTCCTTATAAATGGTTTTGCTTTGCAGGGATGGCGTTTTCCACTCTGGGCGATTGGCTCCTCTCCCCTTTTACCCCTTTGCGCTGTCATTTTGGCGACAATATGCTTTTTGTGGGCGGAAGCGCCTTTGCGGTAGCCCATTGCTTTTACGCCTTTGGGTTTTACCAAAAGGCTTTGCTACACGGAGGACTTCCCTTTTCTGCCCGAATCTGTTTTGGCTTGATACTGACTTTGGCGGTGGTGGGGCTTTCTATTGCCAACGCCAAAAATAAAAAGCCCAATTGGGCTTTTACTGCGGCAACCATGCTTTACGGTGGCTTTATTTGTCTCAATTGCTCTATGATTTTTGGCTCTGCTGTGGCAAGCGGCACTCTTGGCGCATGGTTGACGGTACTGGGCGCGGCTTCGTTTTACGCATCAGACGCTATTTTGCTTTTGGGCGCCGTTGGACCTACGAAGGTCAAATACTATGATGCATGGATCTGGATCACCTATCCTGTGGCACAGGTACTGCTGGTTTGTTTTGCGTGAACAAAACAATCACGCCGCAGGCGTGAATGGAATCCGTCGCAAGACGGAATGGAATCATTCCGAAGGAATGCATGGCATCACGCCGCAGGCGTGAATGGAATCAATCCGAAGGAAATACA
>JAZOBX010000354.1:0-4739 GCA_045596205.1 Eubacteriales bacterium
CAATTCAGCTTTCAAACAACCTGACCTACATCGGCGTCTACGCCTTTGCGGGATGCGGCATAACGAGTATACGGATTCCCGACAGCGTTACCTATATGGGAGACAGGGTATTCTGGAATGCAAGCAACCTGCAAAACGTCACCCTCTCTGCATCATGCTCTACCATTACGGATAGTATGTTTTTGCAGTGTACAGGTTTGAATGAAATAGTGATTCCCTCAAATATTCGTATCATTGAAAGCTATGCATTCGGTTACTGCGAAAATCTAACGAACGTCACTGTAACAGAGGGTGTAACCGAAATCAGAAGCGGTGCCTTCGCAAACTGCTATTCTTTGGAAAGCATCCATATTCCTGCAAGCGTAGCGAACATCAACAGCAGAGCATTTTATCAGTGCAATGCCCTCAAAACCATTCATGTTTCCTCCAAGAATCCCTATTATTCCTCCAAAGACGGTCATCTTTATTCCAAAGACCAAACCGTATTCCTTCTCTATGCAAGGGGTAATGAAGCCGTTCAATTTACCGTCCCCAAGACTGTCACCACCATAGGAACGTATGCTTTTGAGGAAAACCAAAAGCTGAGTAGCATTTCACTCCCGAAAAACCTAATCCATATTGAAGATTATGCATTTTACCGGTGCGCTCCACTTGTTAGCATCAATTTCCCCGATAGCCTGCAAACCGTTGGAGACTATGCTTTTGACGGCTGCACAAAATTAGAAGACATTATTCTGGGCAATCAATTGACAACCATTGGTCAACGAGCTTTCAGAGAATGCACGTCAGTAAAGCAAGTTACCTTTGGCAAAAACGTCACCGCCATCGGCGAAGGAGCTTTCTCCGGCTGTAGCAATCTGAGAGTGGTTACCTTTGGAAACAATGTGAAAACCATCGGTGATTACGCCTTTGCAAATTGTCTCATCAACAAACTGACTCTTCCTCAAAGTGTAACCAAAATCGGTGATTTTGCTTTCCAACGCTGTCCTCTCAATTCTATTGCCATTCCTGAAAACGTAAGCTACGTCAACGGCAGCGCCTTTTTAGGATGCCCCATCTATGACGTATACCTGGCGGAAACCAATCCCTACTTCAAAATCATTGACGGCGACCTGTATTCCAGCGACGGAAAAACCTTCCTTTGGTATACACCCGGTCACACCAAAGAGAGCTTTACTCTTCCCGATTCTGTCACCACCATCAGCACAGGCGCTTTTTATATGAATCCTCTCAAAACGATTGTGATTCCCGACGGCGTCACAACCATAGAAGATCACGCTTTCTATTGCTGCGATCATCTGGAAAGCATTATTATTCCCGACAGTGTAACTTATCTGGGTGTGAGCGCATTTAGTCGGTGCGCTTCCCTGAAAAGCGTTGTTATTGGCGATGGGGTGCAGCAAATCCATTACTCCACCTTTATCTCTTGCACAGCTTTAGAATCTGTAGTGATCGGCAACAGCGTAAATACCATTTCGGAGCACGCATTTTCCGGTTGCGGCAAATTACATACCGTTGTAATGGGTGGCAACGTTTCTTTGGTAGAGATGGGCGCTTTTATCTATTGCGATAACATCAGAAACGTGTACTACCACGGCACCGCAGATGATTGGAATCAAATTGCTTTTCACTTCTTTGCCAATGATAGCACAAGTATCACGAAGAGTATCCGCTATTACTACTCCGAAACCCAGCCCTCAGAAGAAGGAAACTACTGGCACTACGACGAAAACAAAAAAATTGTGATTTGGTAATCCATCACATTCGTATATCTAATCAAAACGGCAGTCGCGAATTCGCGACTTCCGCTATTTTTGGTTTGCCAATGCAGGGAGGGAAAATCAGATGGTATAGGATTTGCGAAAGGCGCGGGGGGAGATGCCGTAGGTATCCTTAAAGCATTTGCGGAAATAGGCATCGCTGCTAAAGCCCAAGGTACGGCTGATATCCTCCACCGTGCGGTCTGTGGAAATCAGCAACTCTTTGGCTTTTTCCATCATCACGGCGGTTTTGACTTTTTTGATGCTTTTCCCCGAATGCTTCTTGAAAATCGAATACAGAGAGGATTCACTGACAGCGCAGGCTTTGGCAAGCTCGCTGACGGTGGCCTGAGGATTTTCAAAAATCAGCCGCTCTACACGCTCAATCAATGCGGCGTGCTTGTTTTTGGCTTGCCAGACCATCGTGGGCAAAAGCATACTCACAAGCGTGTAAAACTGCCCCACCGCAACGCTGTCCACCACGCCCCGTTCAATGATGCTTTGCATCACTTTTACCGCTTCTGTTTGGGGAGGCAACACCTGCACTCCGTAAAAGCGGTTTTCAAAATTGGGAAAATAGGAAAAACCGAGTGAGATAAACTGAATTTTGGGATTGCCATACCAATAAGACCGATAACTGCATCTCTCGGGAATAAAGAAAATATCCCCGGGGCGAATGAAAACTGTTTCGGTTTTGGTGCGGATTTTGGCGGTACCCTCGATCATATAGGCGAAATAATAGATATTCTGCCCCAAATGGTTGTCGGTGTACCGATACTGCATAAACTGATGCAGATTAAATACAAAACTATTGCAGAAAATTGTATCGTTATGCATGAAAATGCCTCTATTTTTAGTAGTTTTTTATGCGGTTTTTTATAGAATAACATATTTTTATCGGCTTGTCAATCTGCTATAATTGTCTTGCATAGTAATTCTAACCTTGGAGGTTTCAAATGAACGCAAAGCAAATCGTATTTACTGCAGTCAATAAGGCAGAACTGATAGAGCATCCCCTCCCCCCTCTTACCCCCACGCAAGTGATGGTGAAAACCGCGGTGAGCACCATTAGCTGCGGCACCGAAAAAGCCAACATCACAGGGGACTCCAACGTGAGCATTATGGCAGGGGCAGACGTCAGCTTCCCTCGCTCCTCGGGATACAGCAGCGCCGGTGTGGTCGTGGCTGTAGGGGATGCGGTCAAAGAGGTCAAAGTGGGCGACAGAGTGGCTATGTTTTGGAGCAAACACCAAGACTATAATATCGTAGATGAAACCAGCGTAGTGAAAATTGAAGACGAGAGTGTGGGCTTTGACACCGCCGCTATGTGTTTCATTGCCTCCTTTTCGATGGCTGCCATTCGTAAAACCCGACTGGAAATGGGCGAAAGCGCCGTGGTGATGGGGCTGGGCATTTTAGGTATTATTGCGGTGAAGCTGCTGAGAGTGGCAGGGGCGATGCCCATTATTGCCGTTGATCCCAATCCCGACCGTCGGCAGGCGGCGCTTGAGAGCGGCGCGGACTACGCCTTTGATCCCTTTGAAACCGATTTTGTGGAAAAAGTGAAAGCCGTCACAGATGGCGGCGTCAACGTTGCCATTGAGGTAACAGGCGTTGGCGCAGGCTTTAACCAAGCCTTGGATTGCCTAAAAAAATTCGGTCGCGTCACCCTTCTTGGTTGCACCAGAAATGCAGACTTCAAGGTAGATTACTACCGCAAGATACACGCCCCGGGCATTACCGTCATCGGCGCCAACACCGCCGCGCGCCCCGCGCAGGAATCCTATCCCGGCTACTTTACCCACAAAGATGATATTTCCGCTATTATGCGACTTGTGGCAGGGGGTAGATTGGACTTGGCGTCTCTGGTGGAAGAAATCCATTCTCCCAAAGAATGTCCGGAGGTGTACCGCCGTTTGGTAGAAGACAAGGCGTTCCCCATTGCCGTGCAATTCAACTGGAACGACTTGGAGGCATAACATGAGAAAAATCAAAATCGCCCAAATCGGGGTCAACCGTTACAGCCACGCCCCTGAAATTTTTCATACCCTCAGCATTCAAAATGATTTGTTTGAACTGGTGGGATATACTTTGGTAGAAGACGAGCGAGAGACCTGTAAAGCAAAAATCCCCGCTATATTTGACGGTTTTCGGGAAATGACCTTGGAGGAGATTTTAGAAGATCCTGAAATTGAAGCCGTGGCGGTGGAAACCGACGAGATTCATCTTCTGAAATACGCCCAAATGGCGGCGGACCACGGCAAACACATTCACATGGAAAAGCCAGGTAGCCAAAACCTTGCGGCTTTTGAGAAACTCATTGACACCATGAGACAAAGCGGAAGAGTATTGCATCTTGGCTATATGTACCGCTATAACCCCATGATTTCCGAAACCCTTCGCCGCGTGAGGGCCGGGGAATTGGGAGATGTTTATTCGGTAGAAGCGGATATGAGCCGCTTAGACAGTCCCGAAATCCGAAAATGGTTTGCCACCTTTAAGGGCGGCACGATGTTTTACCTTGGCTGTCACTTGATTGACCTGGTGATGCAAATCCAAGGCGAGCCCAAAGAAGTCATTCCACTAAACGGTTCCACCCACGCAGAGGACATCCACACGGAGGACTACGCCTTCGCGGTGCTTCGCTATCCCCATGCTACCTCATTTGTGAGAGTGTGCGGAAAAGGCGTTGGGGCGTTTATGCGCCGCCAGCTGGTGATCATGGGAGAAACAGGAACGATTGAAATCAAGCCCTTGGAAATCCCCTTGGGATGGGAGCATAAACGCTATATGCACATCACCAAAATGGCGGAGGCTCACCCCCCTGCGGACGGTGGCGAGGCCATTTGGACAGAAAGCGAAAGCGAGCCCTTCCAACGTTACGAGGCGATGCTTTCTGCCTTCGCCGCCATGGTACGGGGAGATATCCAAAATCCCAATACCTTGGACTATGAGCTTACCCTCTTCAAAACCGTCCTC
>JAZOBX010000355.1:0-2786 GCA_045596205.1 Eubacteriales bacterium
ACAAATCACCTCCGCCCTCGACCGTTTCTTTTACGCCGCAAAACGAAGCGGTAAGAATCCCTTCCGTTTGAAGCCTGCAGCTTGCGTAGTATCTGCCAGACGCGCAGGTACCACCGCCACCTTTGACCAGATGATCAAATATTTCACCATTTCCGAGATGCCTGTGATCTCCTCGCGCTATTGGAATATGGTCCACGGCAACACCCCCGAAGAAGTAAAGCAAGACTTAGAAGGTCTGCAATGTATGCGGATTCTGGCGCGGAATATGGCTTGGTTTTTGAAGGTAAAAGAATCCGGCAAGGCGGCAGGCATTCCTCTTCCCACCGAAGAAAAGCCGATTGCAACAAATTTCATACGCTAAAGCATAAAAGAATGCGCTCCGAAACAGGAGCGCATTCTTTTTGATGTTCTCAATATTCTGCCTTACTTTATCCTTCGATTCCGTATCGTCCAGCAGATCCGAGGCATTCTTCAATGGACATGAGACGGTTGTATTTTGCTACTCTTTCGCTTCTGCAGGGCGCGCCGGTTTTGATAAATCCAGCATGAGTAGCTACGGCAAGGTCGGCAATGGTGACGTCTTCTGTTTCCCCTGAGCGGTGGGAAAGAATATGACCGTAGCCGTTTTCTTTTGCCAATGCAACGACGTCAAGCACTTCGCTGAGCGTACCGATTTGGTTGGGTTTGATGAGGATGGTGTTGGCGTAGCCGTCGGTGATGCCTTGATGGAGACGGTGGGTATTGGTAACGAAGAGATCGTCACCCACGAGCATCACTTCCCTGCCAAGCGTTTGGGTAATGTGTTTCCATCCTTCTCTGTCTTCTTCCCCAAGCGGGTCTTCCAAAGACACGATGGGAAAATCCTGCACCATTTTCTGCAATACTTCTGTCAATTCTTCTGCGCAGTAGACCTTTTTGCTTTTAGGCAGGTGATAGAGACCGTCCTCTTTCACCCAGTCGCTGGAGGCAACGTCTAACGCAAGACCTACTTTATCGGTATGATAACCGCTTTTGAGAATGGCTTCGCAAATCAGGGTCAAAGCTTCTTCAGCAGATGAAAGATCGGGAGCAAAACCGCCTTCATCTCCTACACCCGTAGACTTTCCTTTTTCTTTGAGAATCCGTTTCAGGGTGGCGTAGATCTCAGCACCGATCTTGACGCTGTCTTGCATGGATTCTGCACCAAGAGGCATGATCATAAATTCCTGAAAGTCAATATTGTTGTCTGCATGAGCGCCGCCGTTCAGAATATTCATCATGGGCACGGGCAAGGTAAATGCAGACTTTCCGCCAAGATACTGATACAGTTCCATGCCGTAGGACCGCGCGGCGGCTTTGGCGCAAGCCAAAGAAACGGAAAGAATGGCGTTGGCGCCAAGATTCGACTTATTTTGGGTTTGGTCAAGTGTTATCATAGTCTGGTCAATGGAAAATTGGTCATCTGCTCTTTTTCCTTTCAGAGCGGGAAACAGGATTTCATTGACGTTTTTCACTGCTGAGAGAACGCCTTTCCCAAAAAAGCGGTGAGGATCTCCATCCCTTTTTTCAAATGCTTCAAAACGGCCTGTAGAAGCACCTGAGGGTACGGAAGCTTCTCCCACGCTTCCGTCTGCCAGTACGACACGGGTGCAGACGGTGGGATTGCCGCGGCTGTCAAGAATTTCTCTTGCGTGAATGTGAACGATTTGGGTTTGTTTCATGTTTTCCTCCACTTGTTACGATTCTGCCATTTACAAATGCATTGTATCACAGCAAACGCATACTGTCAACTTTTTTTGCGCTATCACTGAATCTGTTTTTGCTGATATACAAGGCGAAACATAGGTATAGCATTCCCACCTTTTGCCACCCTCATACAATCAAAGATAAGAAAAAAGCATATATTGAAAATGCAAGTCATATTATGAATAAGAGGTAAAAATATGCATATTCATATGATACAAAACGGGGAAAATCTGTTTTCCATCTCGTCAAAATACAAATTATCTGCAAGCCGTCTGATTGAAGAAAACCAGCTTGCATCCCCCTATGAAACACTGATCGGACAGAGTTTAATTTGCACTCACCCCTCTCGTATGCATACGGTAAAAGGGGGCGAAAACGTGGCATCCATCTGTGATACCTACCACATCTCCCCGCGGATGCTACTGCAACAAAACCCGAGTATATCTCAAAATTCGGCGCTTTTTCCGGGGCAGATCGTCGTTGTCACCCCCGAAAGCCCTATGTTCGGCGCGCTTTGCGTATGTGGATATTTAGAAGAGGGAGTAAACCCAAATTCTGCTCTGCTCCCCTATCTGACTACGCTGACTTTAGAAGGATGCAAAATAGAAAACGGGAAAATCCTTTTGCCAAGCATATACAAAAGCGCAGAAAAAGAACAACATATTTCACCCGTTTTTCTCGCAGGGATTAAGATGGACGGACTGCATTCGTTTTTCTCTCAAGAGGAAGGGAATGCGGAAACGCTCATTCGTTCGCTAAAAGAAAACGACTTTGGCGGTATAGACGTAAACGTCAGCCACTTCCCTTCTTTTGAGATGGGAGAGTTTCTGCTTCATTTACGAAGGAAACTGATGGAAGAAGGACTTTGTCTATGGCTCAATGCAGATGAAACGCTTTTCGCTACTTCAGCAGGCGAGAAACAGGATTTGTTTCAGTTGGCAGACGGAGTGCTGGTAAGAGACCGCGGCAATATGAGTTTTTCCCAAAGGGTTGAAACGCTCTACGAAGAAAAATCGGAGGGCGAAAGATATCCTCTATTTCCATCTCTCCCCACCGGCGCC
>JAZOBX010000356.1:0-8352 GCA_045596205.1 Eubacteriales bacterium
TCAGCAGCGCGTTGTGCTTCTGCTTCTGCTCTTGCAGCTTCTTCAAGGAGAGCGCGGATAGAGAGGGACAGCTTGCGGTTTTCGTGATCAATTTCGGTAATCTTCACTTGCACTTCTTGTCCAACTTCCAGAACGTCTTCAGGTTTGGCAATCTTTTCAAGAGAGATGCGGGAAATGTGAATCAGACCTTCCACACCGTCATACACTTCTGCGAATGCGCCGAAGGGCATCATGGTAGTGATTTTCGCGGTGATCACGTCACCTACGTTATGATCTTTTACAAAGATGGACCAAGTATCCATAGCGTCGGTCTTGTAACCAAGAGAAATGCGTTTCTTTTCAACGTCGATTTCTTTGATGAATACTTCGATTTCATCGCCTACTGCAACAACCTGAGAAGGATGTTTGATGCGCTTCCAGGACAGTTCGGAATTGTGAACCATACCGTCAACGCCGCCGATGTCAACGAATGCGCCGTAGGAAGTAAGGTTTTTCACCTTGCCGGTGAAGTGTTGGCCAACGGAAAGGGAGGACCAGAGTGCTTCCATTTCTGCTTTTCTGGTTTCGCTCTTGGCAAGACGGATAGAAGCGGTTACGCGTTTGCGCTGTTCGTTCACTTCAATCAGTTTTACCTTTTGTACAGTGCCAACCAAAGTAGCGAGGTCAGCATTGCGGGGCAGACCGGAGTGAGATGCGGGGATAAATGCCTGTTGGTCTTGGATGGCAATGATCAGACCGCCTCTGACAGCAGCCTTGATGGTGCCTTCAAGGACAGCACCGGTTTGGCAGTTTTCAACAAATGCAAACCAGTTTTGGTCTTGGTCAACTCTCTTCTTGGAAAGAGTTGCGATACCCATTTTGTCATCCACGTGAATGACAAATACTTTGGTTTCTTCGCCAATCTTCAATACATCGCGGGGCTGAACGGCAGGGTAATCGGCAGATACTTGTTCAGCAGCGATAAAGCCAGTGACTTTAGCACCGAGATCCAGGTAAGCGCCTTGTTCGGAAATTTCCGTAACAATACCGGTAACAACATCTCCTGTATGTAATGATTTGAGCGAACCGTCGAGCAATTCTTCAAAGCTCATGATTTCTTCTTGAGTGCTCATTTTTTTGTATACCTCCATTATTATATCAACGGGTGTTGATGCACCCGCAGTAATTGAAACAATGTCATCGGGCTGATGAGAGATAGCAGATAATTCATCGGCAGACTCTATCCAACGCGTATCAGGACAAACCGATTGACAGATACGGTAAAGCTGTGCCGTATTGGCACTGCTCTTTCCACCAATCACAATCATGTGAGTGGAAGCCTTTGCCAGATCATAGGCCTCCGTCTGGCGTTTTTCCGTAACATCACATATTGTATCAAAAAAAATCGCGTTTGTACATAGATTTTCGATAAATTTTCTTGTTTTTTTCCATTCTTTTTGATTTTGTGTGGTTTGAGCCGCCACAATCAAGGTTTTGCTTGCCAAATTTTGGCTATTTATGAAACTTTCAACAGCTTCGGCAGTGGGAAGAGCGATTTTTTCACCGTTTGCATAGCTGAGTATGCTTTGGACTTCAGGGTGATTCTCAGATCCAAGAAGCAAAAAGAATGTATTTTCATTTGTTTCCCTATGTGCAATATTTTGAATCCGCTTCACAAATGGGCAGGTCATATCAATGACTTGAAAGTAAGGATACTCTTCAGCAAAATGCAAAATGCTGGCTTCCAACTCCTTGGTAATGCCGTGCGTACGAAGAAGAAGAATTGAAGGAGCGTCTGCGGATGAACCTTTTGCAACCGTCTCTATTTCCTCAAAACAAACCGAACGCACGCCCCGTTCCTTCAAATAGCCAAGATAGGAAGGGTTGTGGATCAGGTCTCCAAAAGTAAATACTCTTGCGTTGCCTTGCTTTTCTCTGAGCAACTGTTCAAGGCAGTTAGAAGCCCTTTTTACACCAAAGCAAAAACCGGCGTTATGAGCGATTTGAATCATGGTCATCTCCTGCTTCTGTCTTGCTGAAACCGCCTGCCTTACAAATGATGTTGAAGATATGCGCAGTAATGGCTTTATAGTCTGTGGAGTTTTCACCGATACTGCGCATTTCTTCATAAGAAACAGGTGGGCTGATGATCACTTCCGTACGCTTAAAGAAACGGAAACGCATACCCTTGGTTTTGATTGTAACAGGCACGATGGGGCATTGGCTTCTCATGGCAATCATCGCCGCACCCGGATGGGTCAGCGTATCTGCGGGATTGACGCCAAAGCATCTTTTCCCTTGCGGAAATACCATAACCACGCGCCCGTCTTTTGCCAAAGCAATGCATTTACGAACAGACTCCACGTTGGTAGTCTTGCGGTTGACGGGAATGCCGCCCATTCCTCTGATAATTGAGCGGAAAAAGGGAAGAGAGAAAAGCTCTGCTTTTGCCAAGGTATTTACTTGCCTTCTCATAGGGAAAGCGGCACCGATGATCAGAATGTCGCTGTTGGATATGTGGTTGGCGCAAACGACACAGCCACCTTCTTTGGGGATATTCTCTTTTCCTTTGACGCGCACGTTGCAAAACAGCTTCACTAAAGGAGAAAGCCAAGGATAAGCGAATGCGTACAAAGGACGTATTCTGCTTTTCTTTTTTGGGTTAGACATAATAACCTCCGTTTTTCACAGCCAGGCAGCGGCGTATTGCCCCGCCAGATAACCTGTGGAAAAAGCAATCTGCAAATTAAAGCCACCCGTGTAGGCGTCAACGTCAATGACTTCGCCTGCAAAATAAAGTGCAGGGCATAATTTGGATTGCATGGTCTTGGGGTTGATTTCTTTTGTATTGATACCGCCTCTGGTGATGATTGCCTCATCAATTGGTCTTCTGCCTTGAAGTTTCACCTGAAAATCTTTCAAAGTCCGAAGGATAGCCAGCCGTTCTTGCTTGGTGAGACTATTGATTTTTGCATGAGGAGAAACGCCTGTTTTACGAATGAAAACGGGAATCATCTTTTGCGGTAACAAATCGCTAAGTGCATTTGCAAGTTCTCTGTTTTGGTATTTTTTAAAATCGGACAATAAGCGAAGATCCAAAGCCGTTTCATCAAGAGCAGGCTTCAAATCAATGTGTAGTGTGTATCCTCTCAGATCTTCTGCTTTCAGGTGTGAAGATGCGCTCAGCACGGTAGGTCCGCTGACGCCGAAATGTGTGAACAACAATTCTCCAAAATCGTCGTACACGGTTTTACCATCTGGCTGTGTGACTCTAATCCCCACATTGCGTAGAGAAAGGCCCTGCATATCGCGACATTCGTTTCCCTCTGTTACAAGAGGTACCAATGAAGCCTGCAGAGGCGTGACAGTGTGACCTAAAGATTTCGCCAGCGCATATCCGCTACCGTCAGACCCTGTTTTGGGATAAGAGACACCACCGGTTGCCAGAATCACCGCATCAAAGCAATCATTCTCGGACTCTGTTTCAACTCTCACTTTGCCTTCATTTTCATAAATGATGCCTTTTACATGGCTATATACGTAATGGGCACCCTTGGCATAGCGAAGCAAAGCACTTAACACGTCTCCTGCTAAGTCAGACTGAGGGAAAACTCTTTTTCCGCGTTCGGTTTTTAGCGGTGTACCGTGATTTTCAATCAGAGCGATCGTATCTTCAGGCGCAAATGTAAATAAGGCACTGTAAAGAAACTGTGGATTGCTGACGACGGATTGTAAAAATTCAGCAGGAGGGCAATTGTTTGTCACGTTGCATCTGCCTTTGCCTGTGATCATTAGTTTTCGCCCAGCCTTGCGGTTGTGCTCAAAGACTGTGACGTCAGCGCCGTAGAGCAGGGCAGTACCCGCCGCCATCAATCCCGCCGCACCTGCGCCGATAATGGCGATTTTTTTATTGTTTTGCGTAGACATTGTATTGTTCCCAAAGGGTTTCAAGTTTGTTGAGACGTGCTTCCAGTTCTTCGCGCTTACCGTGTACGACAAGAGCAACCACAATCGCATTCAGTACGCTGATAGGAGCGGTAAGGGAGTCTGCAAAAGTTGCAAGGTTACTTTGCGCCGTCAGAACGTAATTGGAATAAGGAGCAACGGGTGCTTCCATAGAGTCGGTAAGTGAAATGACGGTTGCGCCTTCAGAGCGTGCGTAACTGGACGCATTCACGATTTTCATAGAATACCTGGGGTAAGTGATGGCGAAAAGTACGTCATCGTGATTAATATCCAGCATTTGCTCAAACACCTCGTTGGTGCTTGCCGTTTGGATCATATGTACGTCACTGAAGAACAGACAAAGATTAAAATTCAGAAAAGCCGCCAGAGAAGCAGAAGACTGGGTCCCGATAATGAATATGCGCTTGGCGTTCAGCAAAGATTGCACAACGCTGTCAAACACGCCTCTGTCAATGTTTTCAAGGGTATGCTTGATTTTTTCTATATCGCTGGTCATCACGCTCTTTAAAATGTCTCCGCCCGCAAAGTGCTGTTCTGCGGCGCTGATGCGTTGATTGGAGGTCATTCTTGTGGTGATGGATTTCTGAATAGCTTTTTGAAACTCGGGATAGCCTTTATATCCCAGCTCGGTTGCAAAACGAACAACGGTTGATTCGGATACGCCAACCATAGAAGCCAGCTTGGCGGCAGTAATATATGCTGTGCCGTTATAGTCGCTGAGTATTGCGTTGGCAATTTTCTTTTGCCCCTTGGAAAAGGTGGGCATCAAATTCCGCAGTTGCTTTACGATATCGTTTTTCATTGTTCCATCCTCATGCTTTTCGTCAGTCAAAGATGCAATATTGACATTTTATCATAAAATTAATATTTAGTCAATGACTTCTGCCACAAAATGTGCTATAATATTTCCGTAAGACTTCATTTTGCAACGGAGACGAGCTATGTTTAAGAGTATTTTCACAAAATATCTGTCTGCTTTCGCCCTGATTATTTGCATCAGCTTTTTGATGCTGTCATCCATTATCGCTACCATCGTTAACGGTTATGCGGCAGACGTCCGCGTACAGGATATTTCATGGGCGCTTCAGGTTTCGAAAACTTCCATGAAGCTTCTGTATGAAAACTGCGACGAAGAAGCGTTTCTGGAAGCCATTAAACAAGAAAAAAACGTTGTGACTATGGTTCTTGACGCATACCACAATACAGGCGGTACCTCGCTGGAAGTGTTTATTACCGACGTGGGTGGCAAAGTGGTGTCCACTTGCTCAAATATGAGAGGTCTGCTCGGTAAAGTGGTCAGTGAAGAAGAAAGAGAAAAGATATACGCCTCCGACATCAAATCAGATACTACCAACCTTGGAGGTGTTTTGGAAGAAAAATACTACGTAGGCGGTGCCCCCATCAAGAATCATAACGGTGAGATGCTTGGCAGTATTTTTATCTGCTCTTCACCCGGAAGTGCCGCATCTTTGATTAACGTCATGACCAGAACGATTATCATGTCTTCGCTCTGGATCATGCTTGCGGCAATGATTGCCGTATATTTCATCAGCGATCGCATGGTCTCTCCTCTCCGCAGTATGATTTCCGCCGCCAAACAATTTGGAAAAGGGAAGTTTGAAAACCGCGTGGAAATTCGCTCAAACGACGAAATCGGTGAACTTGCCGTGGCTTTTAACCAGATGGCAGAATCCCTTGGCAGATTGGAAACCATGAGAAATACGTTTCTTGCCAATGTTTCCCACGATCTTCGCACCCCTATGACAACCATTGCCGGTTTTATTGACAGTATCAACAGCGGCGCTATTCCCCCCGAAGAACACGCTCATTATCTGAATATCGTTTCGTCAGAAGTGCATCGCTTGTCCCGTCTCGTTGGGCAGCTTCTCGACATTGCCAGACTTGAGTCAGGCGCAAGAGTATTGCAACCAAACGATTTCGACGTTTGCGAATTGTCTCGCCTGATTCTGATCTCCTTCGAGCAAAAAATCGAGCAGAAGCGTCTCAACGTTGAATTTGACGTAGAGCACGATTCTATGAGCGCTTTTGCAGACAAAGATGCCATACACCAAGTTGTCTATAATCTGTGCGATAACGCCATAAAATTCGCGGCAGAAGAAGGTATTCTCCGTATTCGCATTTATCAGACCTCTTCTTCGCAGTTGACCGTCTCCGTCTACAACACGGGCGAAGGCATCTCAAAAGAAGACCTTCCATACGTGTTTGAACGCTTTTACAAAACTGATAAGAGTCGCGGCCTTGACAAGAGCGGCGCAGGACTTGGTCTGCATATCGTGAAGACGATTATCGAAGCGCATGAGCAAACGATTTCCGTAGATAGTGTGTACGGTCAGTGGTGTGAATTTTCTTTCACTTTGAAGCGAGGGCGTAACGAATTGCCTGCGGATATCGTTCAATTCTAAAAAGTTTCATTGATGTTCATTATTTTTTAAAAAAATCGAAAAAAAAGTGAAAAATATCTTGATATGTAAACAAATATATGATATTATATAAGTAATAACGTGATTTTCGGAGCGTTTTTATGCTGAATATATTGTCAGGGCTGTTTTTGCTTGTCAATTCGCAAAATACAAAAGCCTTATTGAAAGATATTTTTAACAACCTAACTTTTATTGACTACGTCGACTTTGCTCTTGTGGCAGGCCTTTTGCTGACGTTTTGGTTCTTTACGAAAAAGTCCCGCATTGCCCACTATCTGACTTTGGTCATCATTTCGGGTATCGTTCTCACCATGTTAGCAGATTTAATTGGACTTGTTACCTTTGCCTATATTTTGCGTTACGTTGTCAGTTGCGGTTTGCTGGGGAGCATCGTTTTGTTTGTCTTCAAACTCTCTGACCAGGTGATGAAGGGCGGAGAACGTTCTCTTTTACAGTGGCTTAAGCAACTTTTCTTCAAAAAAGAAGCGGTTGAACATGTAGATGCCCCCATTGATGCGATTTGCCAAGCCGCAAACGATCTTTCCCGTAGCAAGACAGGCGGTTTGATCGTCATTGAGAGAAAGCATCTTTTGGACAACCTGATTCAGTCGGGTGTTGCATTGGATGCCGCTGTTTCTCCTTATCTTATCCGCAACATTTTCTACGAGGGGGCACCCTTACATGATGGCGCTTTGCTGATTCGTCACGGCAGAATTGATGCTGCGGGCTGTATTTTGCCCGTTACTCACAGAGCGGACGTAGATCAGGATTTGGGCACAAGACACCGTGCGGCGATTGGCCTGAGCGAGAGCTGTGATGCCGTTATCGTTGTCATTTCCGAAGAAAGCGGAGCTATCTCGGTTGCTTGTGAAGGCACACTCACACGTGGATACGACCATATCACCTTACGAGAAGAACTCACCAAATTGCTGGCGCAGTTGTCCGAAGATGACGACTGACGGCCTGCATACCGAAGCATGAAAAAGGAAGACAACCACCATGAACGAAAAAATCAAGTCTATCTTGCTTACAACTCTTGAAGTGGCAATTTGCCTGACTGTCAGTTTAGGGTTGTGGTTATCCAACAATACAGTCTTTGAAATGCTTCCTCTCTTTCCTATCATTTAAGAAATGAAACAACATAGTAAGTATGACGAGAAAGCGAAAAGCTTTCTCGTCTCTAATATACGGACGTCCCTTGACGCAACGCCCGCAGACGTATGCGATTTTGCCGCAAAGAAACTGCTATCTCTTCATATTGCCCACAAGGATGCGGAATACAGCATTTACCGTAAATCCGTAGACGCACGGAAAAAGCAAGATATCCGTTTGGTTTGGACAGTGCGCGTTTCTGCTCCGTTTCACATAAAAGAAACAGAACGCATGGAAAAAGCAGGCATTCGCCCTGCCTTATCTTCGGAATTTGCACTAAATACAGGCAACGAGACTTTGACCGCTCGCCCGGTTGTGGTCGGTTCCGGCCCTGCGGGACTGTTTTGCGCGTATTTGCTGGCGGAAAGAGGATACTGTCCGCTCCTCATTGAACGCGGCGCTTCTGTTGAAGAGCGCGTTAGATCCGTTGATCGGTTTATGCGTGAGCAAATTCTTGACCCAAATACGAATATTCAATTCGGTGCAGGTGGCGCAGGTACTTTTTCAGACGGGAAATTGCTTACGCGCACAAATGATCCCTATATTCCCTATATCCTCGAAACCTTTGTGAAATTCGGTGCTCCAAGCGAAATACTGACGCAGGCAAAGCCCCACATAGGAACCGACATTCTCCGCACGGTCGTTGAAAAAATGACTGCAAGGATAGCAGAGCTCGGCGGCGAGGTTGTTTATCATACTCAATTGACGGATATACCCCTTAGTACATCTCATGGGGGAATGATTGAAACGAGCAGGGGAAGCCTCCCCTACGGCGTGCTGGTGCTCGCAACAGGACACAGCGCCAGAGATACCT
>JAZOBX010000357.1:0-2395 GCA_045596205.1 Eubacteriales bacterium
GGCCCTCCTTACTCGGCAACGTAGCAGATCTTGATGCCCTGCTGGGATACGTTGACCTCCATCGCCTCGTTCAGCTTATCCAGCGGGAAGGAGTGTGTGATGAGCTCCTTGATCGGAATGCCCATCTCGCGTGCCTGGCGAAGGAATGCCATCGTAGTCGGATAATCCTCGGCGCTGTAGTCCCAGGAGCCGACCACGTTGATTTCCTTTTGGCACATAGCGAAGTGGGGATTGATCTCGTAGGTACCGTTGTTGACGAAAAAGCCCATTTCGCAGAGACCGCCGCCGCGACGGATATACGCAAAGATATCTTTTGCCGCAGGGGGTGCGCCTGTGCATTGGAAGGCAAAGTCAGCGCCAACGCCGTTGGCAACCTCTTTGACCATTGCCACGCGCTTTTCAAGGGTGTCGGCCTCGCGGAAGTTGATGGTGGTTTTCACGCCAAGGCGTTTTGCCATTTCCAGACGTTTGGGTGTGCCGTCGATGCCGATGATGTGGTTGATGCCTGCGCAACGGAGCACAGCCGCCATCATGAGCCCCACAGGGCCAAGGCCTTGGATGAGCACCTTGCTGTTAAAGTTGAGCAAGCCTGTGGCGTTGGCGCGTTTCAGTGCGTGTACGCAAACGGCGGCGAGCTCAAGCAGCATTCTTTCATCCAGGGAAAGACCGTTGACGTTAAAATAGGTAGTGCCCTTGCCGGAGATCAGCAGGTGGGTGGCAAACCAGCCTGTCAGCGGATTTTTGTCGCTATGGCTGATGAGCCCGAACACGCCTTGCTTGTCGCAGAGGTTGGTGTTGGCGGGAAGCATACGGCAAACGTAGCATTCGCCGCAGCTCATGACGGAGGTCACGATCTTGTCGCCGACCTTGATGGGGTTGCCTGCGGTGTCGCAGGTTACGTTTTTACCAAGGGCAACAACCTCGCCCGTACCCTCGTGGCCAAGGACCACGGGAATGAGCCCGAAGGGGTCACCCTTCCATTCGTGCACGTCGGTACCGCACACGCCGCAGCCTTCCACCTTTACCAGAATATCGTCATCTCCCACAGCGGGAATGGGATATTCCTTGACTTCAATATTTTTGGCGGCGACCAGCTGTGCGACCTTGGCGGTTTTGGGAACGGAGGTAGCAGGAGCGCCCTGCATATCCGAAAGAACCGCGCGCACGATGCTTTCAATTTGAGAAGCAGAAATGTTCATTTTGCTTTTCCTTTCTTAAATAATTCTAAAGCTGTCTGCCATTACACAGCGGCGCAGTCTCGTAAAGGACTTGGCAGAGGTAATTCCCTCACCCGTAGGGCCTGCGATGGTGAAGGTGGTATGCCCTTCTCCGCCAAAACCGATGCCCGCATAGGAGGGGGCGTTTTTGACAAAGATGGTGGTTTCCACCGCGCGGGCAAAGCGCGTGAGATGGTCAATGTTTTTGGAATGCATATGAGCGGTGTGGCGGTTGCCGTGTTCCGCTTTAACGGCAAGGTCAATGGCCTGGTCAATGTCACTGACTCTCACAATAGGAAGGATGGGCATCATCAGTTCTTCCTGCACGAATACGTGTTCAAAAGGCACTTCACAGATAATGCAACGAATATCGTCACTGACGTTGATGCCGATTTTAGCCAGCAATACTTTGGCGTCTCTACCAACGCAAGCACGGCTGACCACCTTGCTTTTTACCCCTGTTTTGGGGTGGGTTTTCTCTTCTAATACGATATTTGCCAGCGCTTCAATCTCTTTTCCGCGGATCATATACGCGCCGTTTTTCAGCATATTTGCAATCAACTCGTCTGCAATGGCAGAAAGGGCAAAGCATTCCTTTTCAGCAATGCAGGGGAGGTTGTTGTCAAAGGTACAGCCGTCGATGATGTCCTTTGCGGCTTTGGGAATGTCTGCCGAATCGTCTACGATGACGGGTGGGTTACCCGCGCCTGCGCCGATGGCCTTTTTACCCGAGGAAAGCACGCTTTTTACCACCCCGGGGCCGCCTGTGCAAACCAGCAGTCTGACGGCGGGATGCTTATACATCACGTCGGCGGTTGCCAGCGTGGGAGCCGCCACAGACGCTACCAGCACCTTCGGGCCGCCTGCTTCCGCAGAAGCGCGGTTGACCAGGTCTACTGCGTAGTTAGAGGTCGCAATGGCGCCGGGATGGGGGTTGAAGACCACGCCGTTTCCTGCGGCAATCATGCCCATGCTGTTACAGATGACCGTCTCGGAGGGGTTGGTGGAGGGGGTGATAGCCCCGACCACGCCAAAGGGCGCCATTTCGGTGAGAGTCAGACCGTTGTCTCCCGTGCGCACGGCAGACACAATGTCTTCCGTACCCGGGGTTTTGTCTGCCACCAGTATATGCTTGGCCGTTTTATGGGCAACCTTGCCCATTTTGGTTTCTGCCACAC
>JAZOBX010000358.1:0-1872 GCA_045596205.1 Eubacteriales bacterium
ACGATCAACCGTTCGCTGCCCACAATGCGGTTGATAATAGAGGATTTGCCTGCATTGGGCTTGCCGATGACAGCAACGGAGATGACGTCTTCGTCGTCTTGCTCATCCATCTCGGGCGGACACGCCTCTACAACGGCATCCAGTAGGTCACCCGTGCCTGTGCCGTGGAGAGAGGACAGCACGATGGGGTCGCAGTCAAAGCCCAGCTCGTAAAACTCATAGTATTCGGGGGGAGGGGTGCCCACGCGGTCCATTTTATTGACGCAGATAATCACGGGCTTACCGCTTTTTTTCAGCATCACGGCAATGTCTCTGTCATCTGCCACAAGGCCTGCATGGATATCGCAAAGGAAAATGATCACGTCTGCGGTTTCAATGGCAACTTCTGCCTGGAAACGCATTTTTTTCAAAATGATATCGTCGGTTTTGGGCTCAATACCGCCCGTGTCTACCAAAAGAAAACGGCGGTTGTTCCATTCCGCATCACCGTAAATACGGTCACGGGTCACGCCGGGGGTATCCTCCACAATGGAGCGGCGCTCGCCGATGATTTTGTTAAAGAGTGTACTTTTGCCAACGTTGGGTCTACCCACGATGGCGGCAACAGGTTTGCTCATCACAATGCTCCTTTCTTCCTCCGCATTTGGTCAAAATGAAGGGGGGTTCAGGGATAATCTTTTAAAATTGAAAATAATTGTTTACAAAGTGAAAGCGGTTTGAATTGACCAAATTCTATCGCTTATCCTGGGCTTATTTGGCTTTGGCGCCAAAAAGGCGCGTCCAGAAGCTGACGTTTTTCGTTTCTCCAAGGATGGCATCTACAAGCGCCTGCCCGTCATCGGGAACAGCAACAATGCTGACGCCAAGCGCTTTTTCCATATCCTCCACCGTTGTGTCGTCCAGCAAAACCGACTCGCCTGCGCGGAGACAGTTTTGGGACAGGAGAAGCACCTCGCCCAGATCCTTGCCTTTCAGCTGTGCCACAATATCCTGCCCTGTCAGCAGACCCGAAACGGTAATAGAGTGACCGAAAAAGTCGTTCCTGATGGGATAAACCGATACTTTAATCTTTCGTTTATCGTAGATCGCTTGGCCGATGCTTTCCATAGTGGGAGCGGCGGCGATACCCGTGGCTATGCTGACGCGACGCGCAGATTTCCGTTTTTTGGGGAGGGCTTCCAAAGAGGCCTCTACTTCTTCCAAAAGAGAGCGAATCATACCTACGCCGTTTTCAATCTGAGGGTAGCCTTCGTAGTCCTCCTCACGAGGGATGGGCAAGCCTGCTTTCAGATACCATTCGTCTCCGCACCAGACCAGTCTGGTACCAAGGGTGTCCAAAAACTCCTTTGCCAATTCTTCTACCGTGGCAATCACTTCAAGGGCATCTTCGCGAGTGAAGGGCTCCAGGGGATAGAGTCCTTCTCTGTGCGCAGAAAGGCCAACGGGCACCACGGATACGCTTTGCATGGCCGGGTGATATTTGGCAAGGTCGCGCAAGCTTTTTTTCAGATGCGCACCGTCGTTGATGCCCTTGCAAAGAACGATCTGCCCTTGAATAGAAAGCCCTGCATCGGCAATCTTGTCCAGATAGGAAAGCACCTCGCCCGCCCGTTTGTTGCGCATCATTTGCACACGGAGAGCGGGATCTGTGGTGTGTACCGACACGTTGATGGGAGAAATCCGCATTTCAATGATACGGTCTATATCTTCTTCGGTCAGGTTGGTGAGGGTGACGTAGTTGCCGTGGAGAAAGGAAAGGCGGGTATCATCGTCTTTGAAATACAGGCTTTCACGCATCCCTTTGGGCAGTTGGTCAATAAAGCAGAAAATACATCCGTTACGACAGGTTTTCTTTTCGTCCATCAAAGGCGT
>JAZOBX010000359.1:0-2713 GCA_045596205.1 Eubacteriales bacterium
CCCTCCTGCTCCGCAGCATACTGCAGGCTCTTCCATTTCTTCAAAGGACTGCAAAATTCTAAGGTCATTTGCAAATTTATAGGCGCTCTGGGCAAATCCCGACAGCACCGACAGGAAATAGGCGTCCACTTTCCTGGAATAGGTCTGCCCCGACACTTCCACCGTGCCGTCAAAATGCATATATTCCGCAATCCGTTTTTCCAGCTCCTTAACCTTTTCCTCGTCCCCTTCAAACAGCTCCATAAAGCTTGCCTGGGTGCCTGTGGTCCCCTTTGAGCCCAGCAGCTTCAGACGGGACAGCTGGTATTCCATCTGCTCCATATCTTCTGCCAGCTCGTTCATCCAAAGGGTGGCGCGCTTACCTACGGTGGTCAGCTGCGCAGGCTGGAGATGGGTATAGGCAAGGCAGGGCATGGCTTTGTAGGTCAGGGCAAAGGCGGCAAGATTGCGCAATACCTGTGCGGCTTTTTGCAGCACCAAAAGAGACGCTTCTCGCAAAATCACAATGTCCGTATTGTCACCCACATAGCAGGAGGTTGCCCCCAAATGGATAATGGGCTCTGCCGTAGGGCATTGCTGTCCAAAGGCGTATACGTGAGCCATCACGTCATGGCGTACTTCTTTTTCTCTTGCCTGCGCCACCTCAAAATTGATGTCTTCGGCATGCTCTTCCATTTCGGCAATTTGCTTGTCCGTAATAGGAAGCCCCAAGGCTTGCTCGGCTTTTGCCAAAGCGATCCACAGTCTGCGCCAAAGGGTAAATTTATGTTTTTCCGAAAAGAGAAATTGCATTTCGGCAGATGCATAGCGCGTGGAAAAAGGAGAAATATAGTGTTCTTTGTCATGCGACATTTTCTCGCCCCTCCTTTATATTTTGTGTAAAGACAAAATCTTTCATTTTAGTATACCATATTTTTCAGCTTTTGCCAACAGTTTTTGGATTATTTTTCCCGCCTTTGGGAAAATATTGTAAAATCTTTTCAAAAACTTTCCCAAAAAGCCTCCCACTTGCCCTTGACAATTGTTTGTGCAGATGGTATAATTGACGTTGATATGCCGATGTGGCGGAACAGGCAGACGCCTCGGACTTAAAATCCGATGGGACTTATACTCCCGTACCGGTTCGAGCCCGGTCATCGGCACCAGAAAATTCCATACACGCGCGTGTATGGAATTTTCAACTCTTCACTCTTCACTCATCCAAACTCGCAGAATTGCAGTAGGAGACGGTAGGGAACAGTAAACAGTAAAAAGTAAAAAAGATTTGCTTCACACGATTCCACAATTTTTAAATTACGTGTAAATATCTTAGGAGAAGAACATGAGAAAACGTCACGCTGTTTCTATACTGCTGGTTTTGGCTCTTGGGCTCTCCCTTTTTCTTTTGACGGGATGCGACAAGTGCAAAAAGGGACATACCTACGATGAAGGCGTCTACCGTGAGGTCTGCGGTGACTACGGCTACGTGGTCTATACTTGCACCAAGTGTGAGCAAGTAAAGGTCACCAAAAGCGATACCTTCTATCCCCACGACTATTACCTTGACTATCGCACGGAAGCCACCTGCCAGAAGGTAGAAGCCAACCACTACCGCTGTTCTACCTGCGGCCACCAGAAAACCGAATACGGCGATGAGCGCGCCCCCCACCAATACGCCGATGAATATACCGTCGATATCCCTGCCACCTCCACCTCTGCGGGCGAAAAATCCCGCCATTGCACAGTGGAAGGCTGCGATGCCCGTACCGACGTCACCACCATTGCCAAGGTAGAGCCCGACTTCCCCTGGGTTCCCGCATAAAAAAGACTGTCTCACCCTTGAGACAGTCTTTTTTAAATGATGTTTGCGCACTTCGCAGAGCGAAGTGACAAGTGATGTCGGCTTCGCTTTGTGATGTTGCCTTTGAAAGTGATGCTGCGCCTTCGGCACAGTGGGCAAACATCACTCTGTTTTACTCCGCTTTCTGAAAGTGATAAATTTAGAAAACAGGTAATTGAGCAAGATCACCACCACAGCTACCAGAATTTTCGCCCAGTAGTCGTTCATGGAAAACACCTTGACGAGTAGGGAAGGGGTGCTGTTTTCCACCACACCCGAAAGCAAGCGCAACGCCACAAAGGAGAAAAACTGAAAGAGCAACAAAGACCCTTTGTCTTGGTTTTCAAACACAAAACAGCGGTTGAAGAAAAACGCCGCTACCACCGCTACCGCCCATGCCACCCAGTTGGCGCATAGGGCAGCCAAGGCCTCGTTTTTGGCAAAGAGCGAGGCAAATACCGTGTATTTCACCAAGGTATAGACGAGAAAATTCACCAGGGTGGTCAAAACCCCGAAAAAGATATACCAAAGGCCGTCTTCTGCCTTTTCGTAGAGTGCCGCCAATTTTGCGGGGAATATCCGCGCCACCAGCTTTCGCACAGCCGCTTTGATGCCTTTCACAGTTGCCACCTTCCTTTCCGCTCATAATACATTACAATTATACTCTATGTATCGTACATTTCGCATTCGCAAAATGTACGGGTATGCCTTCGGCCTCCCTGCGCAAATCCGTTGGATTTCCGCACATCTCTTGAAATATAGTCGTTCGTGCTTGCTGGCAAGCCGACAGCACGAACTTCGGATATTATAATCTATGTATCGCACATTTCGTATGCCCCAATGGAGGTTTGTATGTACTTTTATCAAAGACTGAAAGACACAAGAGAAGATTTG
>JAZOBX010000360.1:0-2127 GCA_045596205.1 Eubacteriales bacterium
TGGAAAGGCAGACCACGTTTTTCACCCCCGCATCAATGGCGGCGGTGAGTACGTTATCGGTGCCGATAATGTTGGTGCGAACGGGTTCCATGGGGGAGAATTCGCAAGAGGGCAGTTGCTTGGGCGCGGCGGCGTGGGATACGAAGGCCACGCCATACATAGCGGGGCGAATGGAGTCCAGACTTCTCACGTCTCCGATATAGAATTTGATTTTATGGGCGTGTTCGGGGAATTTGGCTTGGTATTCATGGCGCATATCGTCTTGCTTTTTCTCGTCTCGGGAAAAAATACGGATCTCGCCAATATCCGTTGCCAGAAAGCGATTGAGCACGGCGTTGCCAAAAGAGCCCGTGCCTCCGGTGATCAGAAGGGTTTTGTTTTGAAAAAGTGACATGAGATGTTCCCTCGCTTGGTTTATTTTTTATGTAGTAGTGTTTTAATATACTTTTGTTACGATGCCGTAGTCTTTTTTCTTACGGGAGTCGTCACCCACGTGGTACATACCGCTGACGGTGAAGCTGTCCCAAGGATGCTTTCTTTTGCGCAAAAGAATTTGCATCCCACGAAGAATACTGCCTTGGCTGATGAGAAGAATGCGCTTGCCTTTGTACTCGCGGTTAATGAAGTCAAGTACGTCGGCGCAGTTGGCAATCACCGTGCCCCAGGAGGTGCCCTTGGGGGTGCGGGCAAACATATTATTTTCTATCTCGCGGGCAATGAATACAGGGTCATTTTCCAAATCAAAGAAGGATTTATATTCCCAGCCCGTATTGTCAATGCCGTGAAGAAAAGGCACTTGCACGGTGGTGAAGGTTTGGGGGTATTCCATAATGATTTTCTCGGTATTGACCACTCTGGCGATGGGGCCGTAGAGGGCAATATCAAACCCGTAGGCGTCCAGACTTGCAGCTTGCTTGCGGGCAATGGCAATTCCCCTTTCGGTAAAGGCGCAGTTGTTTGAGGTGTCGCTCATAAATTCATGCCGCGCCACCGCCACCGTTTCTACATGGCGAATCAGATGAATGCTGGCACATTCCAGCTTTTGAGGGGGGGTTTTAGAGATATAGTCAATTTTTCCCGTTTCTAAGTCAATGGAAATGCCCCATTTTTGGAGACGGTCAATGATTCTTTCCCTCTCCGCTTTGGGGATAGACCGATGATCAAACATATATTACACCTCTGCCTTTTTGGGCATGACTTGCTTGACTTTTTCTGTGAGTCCGTTGTCTATGATATAGCGGTAAACGGCAGGAGGAACCATATCTTGCCAGTCGGTCTCTTCTGCGATTTTTTTGCGGATATCGGTAGAGCACATTTTCTTTTCTCTGTTATCAAAAAGAACGACGGTGCCATAGCCAAGTTCTCCCAGACGGTGGAGCTTTTCGTATCCCCACTGATCATAAATGGTAAAAAAGGAGGTGGCAGAGAGAGGAATATAGTTATAGAGGATTTCGGGACGCTCAATGGGATAGGGCACGATTTCAAAGTCTTCCCTTTTTACTCCTGCTTCCAGCAATGCCAGTTTGATCATATTGTAGCGTTCATAATAGGTAAAGGGGTTGGAGGCGGCTTCGCTTCTGTGAGGATCGATTTCCTCACGGATCAAAGCGGCGTTTTCAGGAGAAGTGATGCCCACAATCAGTTTTTTGCATTGCGCTTTCGCCAAAAGGGCATATTGCAAATGGTCATTATGAAACAGTTGAAACCTGCCGTGAATAAAACCTAATTCTACCATATATTTTTCCGTTTTCTATTGTGTTTTAGCTTGTTTGCCAGGAGATTACAGTCTCCAATATCTCAGTCCCGATGCGGTGAGCGCAGAAATGTTATAGATACCTTTCACGTCAATCAGCACCTTTTCTTCGTCAGGGCAAGTTGCATACATTTTTTTAAGGTCATCTAAAGAAATCTTCCTGAATTCATCATGAGCGACAGCTACAATGATACAGTCCATATCTTTCACGCTATCCATGGGTGAAAGAGTGACACCGTATTCATGCATGGCATCTCGTTCATCTGCCCAAGGGTCTACAACAAGGGGAGTGATTTCATACTCATTGAGCCGTTTGATAATATCGTCAACTTTGCTGTTACGGGTATCGGGACAATTTTCTTTGAAGGTCAAAC
>JAZOBX010000361.1:0-9232 GCA_045596205.1 Eubacteriales bacterium
CGGAAATAGTAAACCAAAATATGATAAAATTCTTGTAGTATATGAGGGAAATGTGCCTGTTTATCAGAAAAAGCAAAAGGAAAGTATAGAACGCGTCTATACTTTCCTTTGGTTTGCGATTATGTCAAAATGCACCGTCCTCAAATGTGGCGGTCGATTTTGAAACGCTGTATCTTCCGAGAGGTATTTTTTTCAAACTCCTCCTCGCGGATCTTTACGTGGCCAATGCGCTTAAAGGACACCAGAAATTCGTTGGCGGCTTTAACTTCGTTTTCAAAATAGGTTTTGTAGTCGGTGATGCCGCGCATGGAAAGGGATTCCACGTCGGGGAAAATTTCTGCCACGATGACTTCTTTTTCGGGGCTTGCAGAAGAGATACCTGCGTAGACCACCACTTCGCCAATGCCGTAGATACGGGTGCAGAGCTCGGCTTCAATTTCTTCGGGGTAGACGTTTTTGCCGTTGGAGAACAGGATCATGTTTTTCTTTCTGCCCGTGATATAGATCCACTGTTCTTCCCCTTCCACTCTGCCGTAGTCGCCGGTGCGGAAGTAGCCTTCCTCGTCAAAGACTTCTCTTGTGGCTTCTTCATCGTCAAAGTAACCCAGCATCACGTTGGGGCCTTTGTAGCAGATTTCGCCTTCGCCGTTTTCGTCGGGGTCAAGAATTTTCACCTTACCGCCGATAATGGGCATACCCACGGAGCCGCTCTTCTGGTACAGGTTGCGGTTGCAGGAGATCAGGGGCGCGCATTCGGTAATGCCGTAGCCGTTGAGGATATTGATGCCCAAGCCTTGGAAGGTGTCGATGATATTTTGGTTGAGCGCCGCGCCGCCGCAGATGACCAGCTCCAGCTTACCGCCCAGCATATTATGAACGCTGGCAAAGAGCTTTCTGCGCAGGTCAATGCCAAATTTCAGCAGGAAATGGCTGACCTTCATCATGGTGCGCATGAGCTTGGCTTTGCCTTGCTTTTCGGCAGTTTGCCAGATTTTTTTGTAGAGGGTTTCCAGGAACAAAGGCACCAGCATCATATGGGTGGGCTGTTGCTCCTGCATTTCACGGACGAAATACTTCACGCCGTTGGAAATGTAGATTTCCGAGCCTTGGGCATAGTGACCGATGATGTTACAGGTGGAGCCGAAGGTGTGGTGGGCGGGAAGCACCATAACGGTTTTGTCGGTAATGTCAAAGTTGTACATACCCTGGGTCATGTCGCTGCAAATGTTGGTTTGGGAAAGCATAACGCCTTTACCCTTACCCGTGGTACCCGAGGTAAACACGATAGACGCCATTCTGTCGGGGTCAATTTCGTATTCGTCGTATTTACGGCTGCCGCTGTCCAGCAGGGCTTGTCCTTTTTCTATCAAGGCTTCAACGGTGAGATCTCCTTCTTTTCCGCCCTTTCCCATGGCGAAAAAGCCAATGGCGTCGGGCAGTTCTGCGCGAAGGACTTCGGCTTTGTCCAGAATTTCAGTGCCGTAGGAAACGAAGGTACAGCCTGCGCGCTTGGCAATGCCCACGATCTCATGGACGGGCAGGTCCTTGTCTACGGGAACGGTGATAGCGCCCACCGCCATCAGGGAAATGTACATATACACCCATTGCCAGGAGTTTTTGCCCGAAAGCAATACCTTCTTATCGGTGACACCCAAATGGATCAGGGCTTCGCCCAAAGCGCGGATCTGGTCGCGGGCTTCGGTATAGGTGATGGTTTGGGTTTCTTTGTCGGAGGGAGAATTTTTGTAAGAAAGGGCAACGCGGTTGGGGTATTTTTTTGCCACATTATCCACCATGACCTTGAAATCACGGAACACGGTGGTTTCATAGAGAGGATAGTTTTTCTTTTTCATTCTTTGCATGGTTTTGATCTCCTTTTGGGATAGGATGGCGGCGGCAGAGGATACTGCCGTCTTTTTACGGGAGTATTATACCGCATTTTTGGGTTTTCTGCAAGAAAAGTCTGTCGTTTTTCTCCCCATTTCCAAGAAAAACCGCTCTACCCGAAGTAAAATGCCGTCTCCCCACAGTAGAATGCCCATTTTTATGGCCAAATTTGACTATTATACTTTACATTTTTCGCAACCGCTATAAAATGTTTGACAACAAAACAGGCTTTGTGCTATACTTAAACTGTTAAAACGAAAAAGAGTATTTGATACATCAACTATTACATTTTCAGCAGGAGGTTCGTATGCTCTCCAAAATATACAGTGCAGGACTGAGAGGTGTGGACGGCTTTGAGGTCACCGTGGAATGCAGCGGCTGGCCAAGACTCCCCCGCTTTGAGCTGGTAGGCCTGCCCGACAATGCGGTAAAGGAATCCAAGGAGCGGGTGCGCTCTGCCTGCGAAAACAGCGGCTTTGCCTTCCCCTCCCTTGACATGATGGTCAACTTAGCCCCCGCGCACCTGAAAAAAGAGGGCTCGGGCTTTGACCTTGCCATCCTCGTCAGCTTACTTCAATGCGACGGCAAAATTCCCTATTCCGCCAATCTGCGGGATTACTGCTTTGTGGGAGAATTGTCCCTTTCGGGGGAACTGCGGCCTGTGGAAGGCGTGCTTTGTATGTGCCTTGCCGCAAAAGAGGCGGGCAGACGGAAAATGATCGTGGCAAAGGAAAATGCCCGAGAAGCCGCCGTGGTAGAGGGCATGACCGTCTACGGCGCCGCCAACTTCCGCCAGGTGATAGAGCATTTACTGGGCAGACAGCCCCTTACGCCCGAGGTGGTAGACCTTTCTGCCATTATAGAGCAAAGCGAAGCGGACAATCTGCTTGACATGGCAGACGTGCGCGGGCAGGGGGCTGCAAAGCGCGCCCTTGAGATTGCCGCCGCAGGCGGACACCATGTGCTGATGATCGGCCCTCCGGGGTCCGGCAAGTCTATGCTTGCCAAACGCCTGCCCTCTATTTTGCCGCCCATGACCTTCCCCGAAATGCTGGAGGCCTCCCGCGTCCACTCGGTAATGGGCAAGCTTTTGGGTGGGGTTTTGCTGACAAAACGTCCATTTCGTTCTCCTCACCACTCTGTCAGCATGGCAGGTCTGGTGGGCGGCGGGGCTGTTCCAAAGCCAGGGGAAATCTCCCTTGCCCACTCGGGGGTGCTGTTTTTAGACGAGCTGCCCGAATTCAGCAAAGCCGCCACCGAATCTCTGCGCCAGCCCCTGGAGGACGGCGTGGTCAGCGTGATCCGCGCCACGGGACATTATACCTTCCCTTCCCGTTTTATGACGGTGGCGGCGATGAACCCCTGCCGTTGCGGGTATTACGGCGACCCCGACCACCAATGCAAATGCTCCCAGCGGGAAGTCCATTCCTATTTAGACAAGGTCAGCGGACCGCTCCTTGACCGTATGGACATTCAGGTGGAGGTGGCGGCGGTGACCTACGATGACATGGCGGGCAAAACCCAAAAGGGTGAAGATTCCCGCGCCATTCGCCGCCGCGTGGAGGAAGCAAGAGCGTTTGCCAAAGAAAGATTTGACAAGGCGGGCGACAACTGCTACGCCAACGCCAATATGACTCCCGCGCAGTTGCGCCGCCACTGTGTATTGACCCCCGAAGCGGATGCGCTACTGAAACGCGCCTTTGAAAAAATGGGACTTTCCGCCAGAGGACACGATAGGATTCTCAGAGTGGCGCGCACCATCGCCGACATGGAAAAAAGCGAGCTGATCACCGCCGACCATATCAGCGAAGCCATCCAATACCGTTCCCTTGACCGCAAATATTGGCAACGGTAACAATTTTTTGGAACTTTTTCTTTTTCTCATTGACTTTTTCTATTTTGTGGATATAATAAAACTGTAATCAAAAGACAGCAAGGAGCAAATTGCTATGCAAAAGAAAACCACTCTGGTGGTGCTTGCCGCAGGCATGGGCAGTCGCTTTGGCGGACTGAAGCAAATGGCGCCCTTTGGCCCAAACGGCGAAACCATTATTGACTATTCCGTTTACGATGCAAAAGAAGCGGGCTTTGACCGCTCCGTTATCATCATCAAAAAAAGCATTGAAAAGGACTTCCGAGAGCTGGTGGGCAAACGTCTGGAAAAAATGATGGACATTGACTACGCCTTCCAGGAATTTGACGCGCTCCCCGCGGGATACAGCATTCCCGAAGGCCGCACCAAGCCCTACGGCACAGGCCACGCCATTCTCTGCACCAAGGATTTGGTGGACACCCCCTTCTGCGTGGTGAACTCCGACGACTTCTACGGCAAAGAGTCCTATAGCCTCGTCCATGATTTTTTGGTGAGCGGCGAGGACGGCTACTGCATCGCAGGCTACCGTCTGGGCAATACGCTCACCGAAAACGGCACCGTCAACCGCGGTGTATGTACCGTGGAAAACGGCTACCTGACCAGCATTGTGGAAACACTGGGCATTGACAGAAGCAGCGGCATTCCTCTGGACACCCTCGTTTCCATGAATATGTGGGGCATCACCCCCGACATCTTCCCCCATCTGGAGGAAGGCATGGTCCGCTATCTTGACACCATGCAAAATCCCCAGAAGGACGAATTTTACCTGCCCATTTTCATTGACGAAATGATTCATGCGGGCAAGGTGAAATGCCGTATGCTGGAAACCGACGCCAAATGGTTTGGCGTGACCTACAAGGAAGACACCCCCGCCCTTGAAGCCGCCATCCGCCACATGACAGCGGAAGGCAAGTATAATTTCTGATGCAACACAAAAGAAAAATGCTCGCCCCCATTCTGGTGGCGGTGCTGATGATCGCATATTACGCCCTGTATTTCGGCTTTCTGCTCTGGGCGTTACCCGGTATATGGAAATATCTGCTGGGCATTCTCCCCGCGGCGCTTTCTATTCTAACAATCGCCGTTTGCGTAGAGCGCATCAAAGAAATTCAAAGAGGTGAAGAAGATGATCTTAGTCAATACTGATTACATTTCGGGCAAAGAACTGGAAACCCTGTCTTTGGTAAAAGGTAGTACCATTCAGTCCAAGCACCTGGGCAAGGACATTATGCAAAGTTTCAAAACCCTGGTAGGTGGGGAGCTGAAGTCCTACAACGAAATGATGAACGAAGCAAGAGCTATCGCCACAAAACGCATGGTCGCCGAAGCAGAAGCGCTGGGCGCAGACGCCGTCATCAACATCCGCTACGCCTCCTCCGCCGTCATGCAAGGCGCGGCAGAGGTCATCGTTTACGGCACCGCCGTAAAATTCATAGAAAAATAATTTGGTCTCAATGACTTGGGGCGGTTGCGCATTTTCGCAACCGCCCCTTTTTTTCGTTGTTCTCTAAAAACTTTCTTTAGAAGTAAACTTGCTCTTCAATGTATGCATTGAAGAGCTGCAAGAATTCCACGAGTGGAATTCTTGGAGTGAAAACGCGAAGAGTTAGGCAGAAAAAGAAAAATTAGCGAGAGCGAGGGCGACAGGAGCGAGGGCGCAGCCTGCCACAAGGATAATGGCGGGGAGAACCGTGAATGATGAAAAATGAAATATGCCGTAGGCACATGAAATGATGACAGCGTCATCATGAAATGTATGCCCAATAAGCATACATGAAAGGAAAAAAGCAGACGAAAGTCTGCTTTTTTCATGCTTGAAAAGTGGGGATATTGGCGAGCCATAGGGCGACAGGAGCGAGGGCACAGCCTGCCACAAGGATAATGGCGGGGAGAACCGTGCCGCAGGACCAAAGGCTAAAGATGGCGATGCCAAAGGCGAAGAGAAGAGAGTCGATGGTATAGGAGAAAATATCGTAGAGAGAAAAGCGGCGTTTTTCTTTGGGGGTCACAAGGAAGGTGGCGCGCTTGCCCCATACCCCCAGCCACACGGTGCGCAGCATCATGGGCGCCATAGAGGCATAGGTAACGATATTTAAGAGGAAGTAGGGAAAAAGCCATTTCGCCTTGGGGGTTTTTCCGTAAACGAACAAATCCGGTATGAGCGGAGAGAGTAAAAACAGGGTCATCATGGCATAAATAAAGAGAGAATGCCGCACCACCGCATAGTCAAAGAGCCCAAGCAGAATATTCACTGCCACCAAAAGGAAGCTGAGCACAGGCACGATGGGAAGCATATAGTGAGACAAAATCATGTCCAGCTTTTCAAACCACCGCATACGCGAGGACACAATTTGAGAGTGGTAACGCTGCATATATTCCAGGTTCCCCTGGGTCCATTTGCATTGGCGTTTTTTCAGCGACACATAGTCGGTGGGAAAGGCTTCTTTGCATACGATATTGGGGGCGTAAACGATTTCATATCCTGCGTTTTTGATAAGCACCGCAAAGGAAATGTCCTCGGCGACCACATGGGGAAAGCCACCCGTAGCTTCGTAACATTCTCGGCTCACCGCCATGCCGTGGCCCAGCAGGGCGTTGGCGCCAAAGAAGTTTTTGACCTCCTGAGCGGTTCTGCCGTTGCTTTTTACACTCATGCCGAGAAGAGACTGAAACAGGTTTTCGCCACCCGTTGCCACGTGGCGCGCCTGCATCGCCCCTACCTTTGGCAATGCCCCAAAGTATTTGCAGGCCTCCCGCAGATAGTCGGGGGGCAGAATTTCGTCGCTGTCCAGCACCACGAAATAATCGTAGTCCCCGTAGCTTTGCAGAAAATGGTTCAGGTTGCCCGCCTTAAAGCCCACGCGGTTTTCCCTTCTGACCACCTTCACCCCTTTTTCTTTGGCAAATTCATCGATTTCGGCTTTCTTTTTGGGACTGGTGCTATCATCTAAAATAAAGGTTTCAAAATTCTCATACTCCTGCGCCATGGAGACGGTCAGGGCGGAGGGGTGAAAATCGTTATAGGTACAGTAAAGCAACACAAAGCGGGGAAAGTCCTTGACCTCGTAGGCTTCCACCTTTTGGTAGGCTCTGCGAAAATGATTTTTGCGCAGGGCGTAGCAAAGAGAAAAGAGAAAATCCTTCACACTTCCCAGCCAAAACACCATCAGCACGCTGACGCTGATCGCCAAAAGCGCGCACACAAGTCTGTTTTCCGCCGCCCTGCACTCTCGCCATAAGTAACCCAAAAGAAACAGATCGCACACGCCCCAAACCCCAAGGATCAGGGCGTACAGCCCGCCGCTTTTCTTCATCTTCCCTTTTCTCCCTTTGTTTTTTTACAGTATGCCCAAAAGGGCGGCGTTTCATTCGCAAAAGCAAGGCAGGAGGCAATCTTATAACGCATTCGCGCAGCAAAAACTTCACTAACAGAAAAAGAGAGGACATTTCGGCTATGAAAACCGATTCGTTCTCTCTTTCTGCTTGTATAGGGGTTCCCCGAAGCGAATGCAATGAGCTTTGGGGGTTCTCGTATAAGGGTTTGGGCTTAGCCCATACTGCATTTGTCCAGACAAATGCGATGCTTGCACTTTTATGAAAGTGAAAATTCTCCGCTAAGGACATCACCCTTTATGTGAAAGCCTTTTTGCTATATTTGCTTCGCTCGGTAGCGATATGATATACATCCCGCGAGGAAGGTATATCACTGCGCATCCGCTTTATTGTGGGTGCGCCACAGGCTTACTCTCTTGCAAACGGTTGGTATAGTCCTGCGCCACGTACATGACCGCCAGATAAATCAGTAGTCCGTTGATGATATAGACCTCGCTCAGCGCCGATGCTCCCACGTAGGAGGAAGGATCAATCACCCGCAAAAGATAAAACACGGAAGACAGCACCACAAACCCCATCAGGCAAAGCCCTAAAAAGCCGAGAAAACGGTCTTTTTTACGAATCAGCAGGGAATAGGCAATCAGCCCGATGACGTAGAGTAGCCATGCCGCCGCGGTCAGATAGTCGTGTACCAGATGCACGAAACGGACGGCATCGGGACCTGGCTTTGCAGGGAAGAGCAAGCACCCCGTAAACACAAGGGCAATATGAATGAGCTGTACCGCAAAAAAGCACATACGGGTACGTCGGGAGAGGGGCGAAATGGACACCATGCGCCAAGTCAGCCAAACGATTGTCCCCATCACCACCAGCGCCCACAAAAAGGTGGCAAACCAATACCCATGCACCCAGGCAATGCGGGAAATAGAAGTATAAAGGGGGCTTTCCTCGCTGACGGTAATCAGCATAAAGGACAAAAGCGGCACCACCACCAATGCCTGCACAAGCAAAAAGGTTTTAGACGAAAAAAGACGGCTGAGTTTTTCTTTCATTTGTTTTATCCTTACTTTTTTGGTTTGCCGTAAAGCCGGCAGAACATACTATACAATATGATTGTTTCAAAAGTATTAAAAAAAAGTTTAACATTTTGGGAAAATTTTATGGTATCCTATTCTACTAAAAAACGCATCATAAAAATGACGTGATGCGGAGAAAATAAAATAAAAAGAGGTAATCAAATGTTAAAAGATAAAGTGAATCCCAGAAAATGCGCCATCATCGGCTGTGGCAACGTGGGTGCCACCATTGCCTATACCTACACCATGAGCGGACTCTTTTCGGAAATCGTGCTGATCGACCTTGATCAGGCCAGAGCCAAAGGCGAAGCCATGGACCTATCCCACGGTCTGCCCTTTCTCTCTCCTGTGACGGTGAGGGCAGGGGAATATAAAGACCTGTCCGATGCCGCGCTTATCGTCATTGCCGCAGGCGCGGCGCAAAAAGAAGGCCAAACCCGTCTGGAGCTGCTATCTGCCAATATGCGCGTGTTTTCCTCCATTGTAAACCAGATCACACGCTACACCACCGACGCCATTTTGCAGGTGGTCACCAACCCTGTGGATATTTTAACCTACCACACCATCCGCATTTCGGGATACCCCGCCCACCGCGTGATTGGGTCGGGAACGGTACTGGATACCGCAAGACTGAAACAGCTGATGGGCGAATACCTGGGCGTAGACAGCCGCAACGTCCACACCTTCGTCATTGGTGAACACGGCGACAGCGAATTGCCCGTCTGGTCAGGCGCCAATATTTCGGGCATCAATCTCACCGACTATTTTCAGATGTGCAACACCTGCCAGGGCTTGGAATGCCTGGACAAAATGTTCCAAAGCGTCCGAGACGCCGCCTACAAGATCATTGAAGCCAAAGGCGCCACCTACTACGCCATTGCCCAAGCGGTACTCCGCATCACGGAAAGCATCATGCGAGACGAAAAATCCGTGCTCACCGTCTCCACCTACCTGAACGGCCACTACGGTCTCTACGACGTATGCCTTGGCGTGCCTGCCGTTGTCGGCGCAGAAGGGGTCTTGCAGGTGCTGGACATTCCCTTGTCCGAAGATGAGCTTGCCG
>JAZOBX010000362.1:0-4058 GCA_045596205.1 Eubacteriales bacterium
TGCTGGCGTTGGAAGCATCAAGAGATTGCAGGTCGGTGTTGACAGCGATAAATTCAACACCGCGGATATTGGTAGAAATCATACGGTTCACGGCGTTATTGCCGCCGCCACCTACACCAATGACTTTAATCACAACATTGCTGGGGCTTACTTCGGTGAATTGGAATTCCATTTTGACATCCTCCGTCTACGTATATTTGGTATCGCCAACAGGCAAATTATTCACTATATTAATAATACTACATTTATAATACCTATCACAATATCAAATTTCATTTATTTAACATTTATTAACAATTTTACGGATATTTTGAAAATAAAGCAAGGCAGATAAAATCCGCCTTGCTTTTTGTCGTATTTTTGCCAAAACTGTCCGTCCACTTTTAATCCTTTTTCAAAAGCATTTCAAATTCTTCTTCCAAAATGGCTTTCGTATCAAAACTAAAATACTTTTCTATGGCTTTTTCTATCTCTTTTCGCTCCTCCACGTGGCTTTTCAGATGCATAATGATCTCACGAAGCGAAAGGGGAGAAAGTGCTTCTTCTTTTAGTAAAATACCGGCGCCTTTGTCCGCCAATGCTTTGGCATTGTAATATTGATGATTCTTCACCACATGGGGAGAAGGTATCAAAATGCTGACTTTTTTGCAGGCAGAAATCTCTGCAAGGGTCATTGCTCCTGCTCTGGCAATCACAAGATCCGCCCCCTCCATCAGCGTTGGCATATCGTCTGCATAACTAAGCCAAAGATGTCTTTTGGGGATATTTTTCAGGTTGTAGGCGTCCTCGTACTTTTTACCCGATACATGGCAAAATCGAATGGATTTGTCTTTTTCTTCGCATAAGATTTGATACATCGTGTCGTTTAATTCTTTCGCCCCCAGACTCCCTCCAAATGACAGAACGAAAAATTCTTTTTGCCTGATACCGTATTTTTGCTTGGCATTGGCTTTTGCATAAAGGGTATGGGTGAAGGTCTGCCGCAAGGGATTGCCTGTCACCCTTACCTTGTCCTTTTGCCAAAAGCGATCTTTGGCTTGCTCCATTCCCACCCAGATGCGGTCAACCTTTGGTGCAAGGAGTTTGACCGCAAGCCCGGGTATGGCATTGGATTCGTGTACGGCGCAAGGGATGCCAAGAGCTGCCGCAGCTCTGACCGTAGGATAAGAAACGTATCCTCCCGTACCTACCACCAAATCAGGCTTTTTTTCCAAAAGCCACCTTCTTATGTCTTTTTGCGCCTGCACCATTCTTTTTACCGCACGGATGTTTTCAAAAGTGAGTTTTCGTTTGAGCCCCAGAACGGAGATGCCAAACATCGGATATCCCGCTTTCTCCACCAGCCCCTGCTCCATGCCGCCTACTTTACCCACAAACCATATCTCTGCCTTAGGATAGATTTGGCGTACTTGGTCTGCCATCGCCAATGCGGGGTAAATGTGCCCTCCTGTGCCGCCTGCGGCAAATACGATAAGCATATTGTTCTCCTTTATTTTGTAATGGTAGAAGTGCGGGAAGCGGAGCAAATGATGCCCATTTCCGCAAACAGCATGATGAGGGACGAGCCGCCATAACTGAAAAACGGAAGAGATATCCCCGTGTTGGGAATGGTATTGGTTACAACCGCAATATTCAGCAGTACCTGAATGGCGACTTTCACCGTGATCCCAAGCACCGTCAGTCTTGCAAAAGGATCTCTGTGTCGCAGTCCGATCGTGAAACCTCTCCACACGAAAAGTCCAAAGAGCAAAACCACCAGCATTGCCCCCAAAAAGCCCAGTTCCTCACAAACAATGGTGAAGATCATATCGTTTGCGGGCTCTGATACGTAACTGTATTCCAGCCTGCTTTGTCCCAGTCCCAGCCCGAAAAAGCCGCCGCTACCGATGGCCATCATGCCCTGCAAGGTTTGCCAACCGCCCTCGAGGGGATATTGCTCGGGATTGAGCCAGATAGTGATACGGCGCTTGGTATAGTCCGTAAACAAAGCCAACGCCGTCACCCCTGCCACCGCCGTGCCGCCAAAATAGTAAAGATATCGCAGTCCCGCCCCCGACATCACCGTTACAAGCACCCCGATGCATCCAAGAATAATGATGCCCGAAAGATGCTTTTGCAGCATAACGAGAACGCAAATCAAACCTATGTAACAAAAGGGAATGCAGGTTCCCCAAATGAATATATCTTTTCGGGTGAGGGTATTCAGCGCCTTTTCACGGTGTATATAGAAATAGCGGGCAAGCATCATCACCAACGTGGTTTTGGCAATCTCAGAAGGCTGTATGGTCACAGGACCGATTTTTATCCATCTTTGCGCCCCATTTCCAATCTGTCCTGCAATGAGTACCGCCACCAGAAGGACAACCGTCACCCCATACGCCAAAGGCGCAATATCGCGGTAAAAATCCGTTGTGAGACGTGAGCATCCCACCAGCACAAGATACCCTAATACCAGCCAGATCAGCTGTCTTTCAATGAAATAGTATCCGTTCTCATACCGTGCCTCTGCATAGGCGTAACTGGCGCTGAAAATCATAATAGAGCCAAACAACGCCAGAACAGATACGATCACCAGCATCACAGGATCTGCCATGGGGGCATCTTTTTTGTAAATGGCATTTCCCCAGTTGATTTTTCCCAAATACGGCAGCCGTTTCAAAAAGTCTTTTTTATGCATATGCAAACGCCCCCACAACAGAGCCGAATAAAGACAGTAAAGTCAAAACGAACACGATCTTTTCCTCCGACCATCCGCTTTTTTCAAAATGGTGATGAAGGGGTGCCATTTTCAGCCACCGTTTTCCGTGAGATATCTTGAAATATGCCACCTGTATCACCACGGAAAGCCCTTCTAAAAAGTAAACGATTCCTGCGAACACAAGCAAAAGTGGCATCTTTGAGAGAAATGCGCACCCCACCGCTAAACCGCCAAAGAAGAGGGAGCCTGTGTCGCCCATAAAAATCTGTGCAGGATGATAATTAAACAGCAAAAAAGCAAACGCTCCCGCCAGCATAGCGGTAGCCACGGTTACAAGTCCCAGCGCGTGAAACTTCATCCCGAAATACACAAAGCATCCGCCAATCATCAGGTTCACCGAGCTTGCCAGACCGTCCACGCCGTCGGTTAAGTTGGCAAAATTCACCGTTCCCACCAAAAAGACCAATGCGATGGGATAAAACCAAATACCCAAATCCACATACAGAGAAGAAAAGGGAAGCAATACTGCCGTTTCAATATATCCGTATAAATGAAGTAAGGCGAGATACGCAACGGAAAAGGCAGTTTGCAAAACCAACTTTTGAAGGGGTGTCAAACCTTGGTTTTGCTTGTGTCGGAATTTCGTCAGGTCATCCACAAAACCGATGCCGCCGCAACAGAGAGCGTAAAGCACCGTCAGAATGACCCCCGCTTTGGTTTCTTTGTCAAAGGTGCGAGGAAGCAGCAACAAAAGAAGGCAAACCGCCGAGATGGCAATAGCAGGCGCGAGACCGCCCATTGTGGGTGTGCCTTCTTTGTCTTTATGCCATTTGGGGCCGATTTCCAAAATATGTTGCCCCATCTTCTTTTTTTGCAGGTAGGGCAACAGCCGAAGCATTCCCACCACCGTGATAAAAAACACCAAAAGAAGTGTGAGAATCAGCAACTCGTTTTGTGTCATAACATCTCCTTTTTTCGTTTTTCCAGTAGTTTTTCTGCGGCATTCCAAAGGCCGCTTCCGTGAGAGCCCTTAATGAGAAGTGTGTCACCTTCTTGCAGTATGTGTGCCAGATCAGATATACAACTTTCTATATCCCCGATATAGATATTTTTTTCCGCCATTCCCATTTCTATAGCCCCTTCTTTGGTATACGGCGCAAAATCACCCACCAGCCAGATTCTGTCAAAATCCAGTTCCGCCAGCTGCCTGCCCATCTCCCTGTGGTAGGTTTTTGAAGCAGTGCCCAGTTCTAACATATCCCCAAGAAAAGCCATTCTTCTTTTGGGAAACTGTCCCGTATATAAAAGTGCTTCTCTCATGGATTCGGGAGAGGCATTATAAAGTCGGAGGCCAAGCGGT
>JAZOBX010000363.1:0-3061 GCA_045596205.1 Eubacteriales bacterium
TGATGAACGGCGAACGCTCCGTTCTCACCAGAGTACATAACTCCGCCCCCTGCGTATACCGTGATGGTGCCAGCGTGCATAAGTCTCTGATCGCAGACGATTGCATCATTGAAGGCACGGTAGAAAACTCCGTGATTTTCAGAGGTGTAAAGATCTCTAAAGGCGCAGTTGTGAAAAACTGTGTGTTGTTTGCAGGCACTTACGTAGGCGCAGGCGCGCACCTCAACTGCGTCGTATCCGACATTAACGTCACCGTCTCTGACGGTATCACCCTGAGCGGCAGTAAGAACTTGCCCTTCTACATTTCCCGTGATAGAACGGTTTCTTGACCACAGGAGGCAATCATGAATATACTTTATGTTGCAAGCGAAGTCGCCCCCTTTGCTGTAAGTGGCGGACTTGGAGACGTAATGGGCGCTCTGCCCAAAACCATCAAAACCCATCTTTCCAACGAAGACCGCGTTGCCGTCATTTTGCCCCTCTACAGTTCTATTCCTACTGTTTGGCGTGAGCAAATGGAAATGGTAGACGAATTTGGGTTTATGTACGGATGGCGCCGTGCTTACTGCGGTATCCCCAAAATCTCCCTTGACGGAGTAGATTATTATTTCGTAGATAATGAACAGTACTTCATGCGCAATTCCCTCTACGGCCAAATGGATGACGGAGAACGGTTTGCCTATTTCTGCCGCGCAGTGATCGAATTCCTTCTGCGCACAGAGACACGCTACGATATTCTTCACGCCAACGATTGGCAAACGGCTCTGACTGTGGTGTATGCCAAAACGCGTTTTGTGAATGAAGAAAAAATCAAGGGTATCAAAACCGTTTATACGATTCACAATATTGAATATCAGGGCAAATATGATAGCTACATTTTGGGCGATATTTTTGACCTTGACGTAGAGCATTTGCCTCTTCTTGAGTTTGACGGATGCGTCAATCTGATGAAAGGCGCCATTGAATGCTGTGACCTTGTCACAACCGTCAGTCCCAACTACGCAGAAGAATTGAAAGAAGCCTATTTTGCTTTTGGTCTTAACGATATCATCAAAAAGAACGAAGGTAAACTGGTTGGAATAGTCAACGGCATAGATACCTCTGTGTTTTCTCCTTTAACAGATACTGATATCGTATCTCCTTTTAAGGTCACGAGTGTAAAAAGCGGCAAAGCGAAAAACAAAAAGGCTTTGCAAGAGGAACTGGGACTTGAAGTCTCTCCTCATACTCCTCTCATCGTTATGATTACACGCCTGACCGCAGGGAAGGGAGTTGACCTCCTTCTCCATATTTTTGATGAAATGATGGAGCAAGACGTTCAATTTGTTCTTCTTGGAACAGGGGATGCGAAATATGAGCAGATCTTTTCCGAGGTTTGCGCACGCTATCCTAAAAAAGCAAAAGCTCTCATTAAGTTTGACCGCGCGCTGTCTAAACGTATGTATGCGTCCGCCGATCTCTTTTTGATGCCTTCAAAGAGCGAACCTTGCGGCCTTGCCCAAATGATGGCTTGCAGTTACGGTACTTTGCCTGTTGTTCGCCGCGTAGGCGGTCTCGCAGATACGATAGTGCCATATCCTTGTGAAACGTCCAACGGATTTGGCTTTGCCCATTTTAATGCCCATGAATTGCTCTTTACCGTAAAAGATGCCATTCTTTTGTATCAAAACAATACAGAATGGCAAAAGATGGTTAAAAGAGCCATGAAAACTGATTTTTCTTGGAAAAAATCAGCCACGGTATATCTCGACACTTATAAAAAAATAACAAAATCTCTCTAAAACGATAGGAAACGCTATGATCCAAAGAAACACCAAAACGACCAAAACTGCTAAAAAGCCTCGCACCGAATACAGCAAAGCTGAACTCAAACGTGCCATTGAAACCAAACTTCATTCCAGAGGCATTTCTGATCCTGCTGCCGCCTCCAATGAAGATATCTATCTCGCAACGGTTTCTACTCTGAAAGAGTACATTGCAGACAGACGTAACAATTTTACAAAGAGAGCCGCCGCTAAGGAAGCAAAAAAAGTTTGCTATCTTTGCATGGAATTCCTCATTGGTCGCTCTTTCCGTAACCAAGCTATGAATTTAGGCGTATATCAACATCTCTCCGATCTTTACGGAGAATGGGGGAAAACCTTTGATGACGTGTACGCCTGCGAAAATGATCCTGGCCTTGGCAACGGCGGTCTTGGTAGACTTGCCGCGTGCTTTATGGATTCTTTTACCGCTCAGGACTATTTTGCCAGCGGTTACTCTCTCTGCTATGAAGAAGGCTTGTTCCGTCAACGTATTATCGACGGTGAACAAATTGAGCTGCCCGATACCTGGCTTCAAGGAAACGGTGGCGCGTGGCTGTATCCGAAGCCCGAAAAGAGTGTAGTGGTCCGCTTTGGTGGACAGATCACCGAATCTTGGGAAAACGACGGTCTGAAAATTCAACACACAGAATACGAGGAAGTCCGTGCCGTACCATACGACGTAATGATCGTTGGCACCACTACCGATGCCGTCAACACCATTCGCCTCTGGAGAGCAAAGGAAGTCATGAGTACAACTCCCAACTTCAATACCCAAAGCTCTTTCCTGAAATCTCTTGAAGACAGTAGCAAAGCCGCAGAAATCACCAGACAGCTCTATCCGCCCGATCATCATGACGAAGGGAAGCTCCTCCGTCTCACTCAGCAGTATTTCCTGGTCTCTGCATCTCTGCAAAGTATTTTGAGAGACTATTTCTCCAGCAACGGCTCTCTTGACGGATTTGCCGATAAGATTGCCATTCACATCAACGATACCCACCCCGCACTCTGCATTCCCGAGCTCATGCGCATTCTGATGGACGTATATTCCTACGGCTGGGAAGCTGCTTGGGATATCGTTTGCAAAACAGTCAGTTACACCAATCATACCGTTTTGCCCGAAGCGCTTGAAACCTGGAGAGTGGACCTGTTCCGCATGAAATTGCCCAGAATCTTTATGATCGTTTCTGAGATCAATCGCAGATTCTGCGCTGATCTGTGGAACCTCTATCCCGGTGACTGGGACCGCATTTCCCGTA
>JAZOBX010000364.1:0-8942 GCA_045596205.1 Eubacteriales bacterium
CGCTTGGGCCTCCGACTTGAAATATACGGATCTCAGCAAGTCCTTCGTGATGCTTTCCCCAGTCAGAGAGTGCTTACTTTTGCCTATGCGGGCTACGATGGCTCAGGCAATGAATCTGATATGGTAAAGGCTGCGCTTCCCGGGCACTATATCGCATCTCGCGGTGGCTCTTCTGCTAAATATAACAACTTGCAAAAACACAACATTTACCAACTTGAATGCTGTAGTCTTTACTATAATGATCCTGCGACGTGGGGTACTGGAGCAAGCAACAACGATGGTTGGTTGATGCGTGCGATCAACGAAGCTTGCACCAACGGCGGTTGGGTTGTCACTATGAATCACAACATAAATAGAGTCAACAACGGCCTGACCGAAGGTAACATTACCATTGATATGGAAATGTTTGAACACGTAGTAAGAGACTACATTGCACCCAAAATGCAAAGCGGGGTTCTGTGGAATGGTTTCTTCAGCGAAGTAGCTCAATATATTACTGAGTACAACTCTTCCAACCTGATTTGCAGATCTTACGAAGACGGTGTAATCCTCATTGATCTCACTGACAAAGAAGATGATGCTTTGTTTGATTATGCCTTGACTTTGGATATTCCTGTGGATGAAAGCTGGTCTGGTGCAAAACTAACTTACACCGCAAGAGACGGTAGTGCTGTTGAAGAAGTATTGACCATCTCTACAGCCGCAGACGGTACTCGCTACATTCGTATCCAACTCGTTCCAGACTGCGGTACAGCAACTCTTACCAAAGGGAACTGATTTTGATTCAAATACCCAAGCCTTGTGCTTGGGTATTTTTTTCTTTTTCCCTCATATATATGATACTGTATTTGAATATATAAGGGGGCTATGAAATGGCTTTCGCTGAGAAAAAGAAGAAAATTATGTATGGACTAAGCGACAGTGAAGTAAAACAGTCATACGAAAAGTACGGAAATAACCAACTTGCAGAAAAGAAAAGGAAGACGTTTTTACAGCGTTACGTTGAGAATTTCAGAGATCCTATTATCCGCATACTTTTGATTTCTCTACTGCTTCATGCTATCTTTTCGTTTGGGCATATTGATTGGTTTGAAACAGGAGGAATCATTCTTGCAATTTTTCTTTCAACTGCTGTATCTACCATATCAGAACATGGAAGTCAGAATGCGTTTGCCAAAATGCAAAAATCTTCCCAGAATGGATTCTGCAGAGTGATACGGAACGGAACACTGCAAGAAATTGCCGCCAAAGAACTGGTCAGAGGTGATGTTTTGGTGGTTTCTGCAGGGGAGACAGTGCCAGCAGACGGTATCGTTTTAGGCGGTAGAGTTATGGTAGATCAGTCTGCATTAAACGGCGAGAGTCAAGAAGTGGAAAAATATCCTTGCAGCGGTGCCTATTCTCAAAATCTCGGTCAACAAAATTTGCTTTTCAGAGGAAGTATCTTGCTGTCAGGAGAATGCACAATGGAAGTTGCAAGAGGTGGAAATGATACCTTATACGGTAAAATTGCAAATGAACTGCAAGAGGAAGCTAGAGAAAGTCCACTTAGGTTTCGTTTGAATCATTTAGCGAAACAGATTAGTGTTATTGGATACATTTCAGCTCTTGTTGTTGCTGTGGTATACTTGGTCAATGCTATAGGCGTAGCTAATCATTTTGATCCAGCGTTAATTGCGGATAGTCTTACCAATCCCAAAGTCGTTCTTCCAACCTTGCTTCATGCTTTTACACTTGCCATTACCATCGTTGTAGTAGCGGTTCCGGAAGGTTTGCCTATGATGATTACAGTGGTACTTTCTTCCAATATGAAGCGAATGATAGAGGACTGTGTTTTAGTTAAAAAAATGGTAGGGATAGAAACGGCAGGGAGCATGAATTTGCTTTTGTGTGACAAAACAGGAACGCTAACTGCAGGAAAAATGAAGGTTGAAAAATTCATTTTTGGAGACGGAAACGAAACGGCAGGATTTTTGGTAAAGCAAAGAGAAAACGCAATTCAATATCTATTGTCCATGAATGCATTCTACAATACCGACAGCACGATCATCGGTACGGAGGTCAGCGGCGGAAATCAAACCGACAGATCAATACTTTCTTTTTTCAAGAATTATGACAAGGCAGAAGCAACAGTCGTGCATAAATTTCCATTTGACAGCCGGTTTCGCTACGCAGCTGTTCATCTACAAGAAAAAGAGCGTTATTCTCTTATTAAAGGTGCGCCCGAATTGCTTTTACCCAAATCATCGTATTATCTGAATGCCGAAGGAAGAGTGATCGCCTTTGATGATAAAACAAAAACTGTACTGCGGAAAAAGTGGCATGATGAAGCAGAGAAAGGACATAGACTGCTTGCTGTGTGCGCAAGCTATGATTGGAAATCTAATATAACTGATTATGATCATTTTGTTTTCCTTGCATTTATTTGTATTAAAGACAGTTTGCGTAAGGATGCAAAGAGCTCTGTTGAAACGTTGCAAAAAGCCGGAATTCAAGTTGTGATGATTACTGGGGACAATAAAGATACTGCTATCTCAATTGCCGAAGAGTGCGGAATCCTTCATCCAACCGCAGCAAACTTTGTTGTTACGGGAAATGAACTGGCAAATATGACTGACGATGAATTGGCGAAAGTACTACCAAAACTTCGCGTTGTTGCGCGCGCATTGCCTTCTGATAAAAGCAGATTGGTTAAAGTTGCCCAAAGGGCAGGTCATATCGTTGGTATGACAGGAGACGGTATTAATGATGCATCCGCACTCAAAGTAGCAGACGTCGGTTTTTCTATGGGGCAGGGGACGGATATTGCCAAAGAAGCCAGTGACATTGTGTTGGTTGACGGTTCCATTCACTCCATTGTAAAAACGGTTTTATATGGCAGAACGATATTTCATAGTATCAGAAAGTTCATTTGCTTCCAGTTGATGATGAATTTGTGCGCTGTCGGTGTATCTATTGTTGGGCAATACGTTGGGATAGAAAGTCCAATTACGATTGTGCAAATGCTATGGGTAAATATGATTATGGATACGCTTGGAGGCTTGGCATTTGCAGGTGAGCCGCCTTTATCCTCCTATTTGACCGAAAAGCCAAAGCCAAGAAATGCTAGTCTGATTAATGGAAGTATGCTAAATCAAATCGTCTTCAGCGGTGGCTATGTTCTTTTACTGTGCGGATTGTTTCTAGGACTGCCGTATTTTCGCAATACTTTTGGTTTTGCCAACGCTCCTCTCGCTTACCTGACTTCCTTTTTTGTACTATTTATATTTGCAGGCGTGTTTACTTGTTTTAACGTGCGTACTGAACGAATCAACATATTGGCAAATCTCTCGCAAAATAAACCTTTCTTGCTGATTATGCTTTTTATTTCACTTGTGCAAATCACAATGGTTTGTTTAGGCGGTGCAGTTTTTCGCACAGTACCTATTGCTATGCAGATGTGGTGCAAGCTTATAATATTGGCTTTCTCGGTTATACCGATAGAAGCTCTTCGTAAATCACTCTGGAAACTGTCAAAAAAGTGATCACTGATAGACCAATGAAGATATTGTCATTATTTTTGCATTTTCTATTGTAATTTGCAAAAAATAAGTTATAATAGAAATAACAAGAAATGCAGGTTTTTCAATGAAAATAAAGAAAACAGAAATGATTAGTTTTTTCTTTCATTTTCTTTTAACAACGATCGGATCTTTGATTTATGCGATGGCGATTTCTTTTTTTGTTAACCCTCATTCCATTGCACCGGGCGGAGCGACTGGTATCGCTATCGTTATAAGTAGGATAGTTCCTCTATCTCCGGGAATGCTTGTTCTGCTAATGAACGTTCCGCTATTTGTTATTGCATTTTTCAAATTTAGATTCCGCTTTGCATTCCTTACGGTCTATACCACGGTAATCAGCGCCTGTTTTATGGATTATTTATCAAAGACTTTTGAAACGCATATTCCAATTACTGACAGCCGTCTGCTTGCAGCTATCGTAGGTGGTGCTTTGATTGCTTTAGGCGTAGGTTTCGTGTTTCACGGAAACGCTTGCACAGGCGGTACAGATGTTATTGTTAAGCTACTACGGCAAAAGTATAAGCATTTTAGAAGTGGCGTTTTGTTTGGCGCGATAGATACTGCCATCGTAGTTGCATCTGCTACAGTATTAGGCATTGAATCTGCGCTATATGCTTGTGTGTGTATTACGATTTGCGCTTTCGTATTAAACTATGTACTTTATAGTGCCGACGGAGCCAAAGTCGTTTTAATCGTGAGTAAATCGCCTGAAAAAATCGCTAACAGAGTTCTTGGAGAGTTAGGGGTTGGAGTTACCTATCTTGAAGGGCAGGGAGGTTATTCTCACGAAAAACGTAAAATGTTGCTTTGCATTTTTCGTAAGCGATTGTATAAACGCATCCGTGATATAGTTTCTTTTGAAGATCCATCAGCATTTATGGTTGTTGGTAGCGTACAGGAAGTTTTTGGTGAAGGTTTTAAGGACCAATTTGCTGAAGAAAAATAATTAATATGTGTATCAGCCAGGAGTTAATTACAATGGAGTTAAAACCAAGAAATATTAATGCAGGACACCGCGAACGTATGAGAGAAAAATTTGTTCGCGGTGGCGTAGACAGCTTTTTGAACCATGAAATACTCGAAATGCTGTTGTTTTATCCAATATTATACAAAGATACTAACCCAATTTCCCACTTGCTGATTGAAAAATTCGGTTCGTTTTCTGCAGTTATGTCCGCTTCTGTTGACGAACTGTGCGGGGCAGATGGAATTGGTGAACAGACTGCACTTTTTATCAAAGCTGTTTCCGAGATTGGTTCAAGAGTGTTTTCTCGCAGTGAAAAAGACGTCATTTGCTTGGATGAATACCAATTACTTGGCAAATATGCGGTTGCCTGTATGTGTGATGAGACAGAATCCAGCGCTTGTCTTGTCATGTTGAATAACCGCTATGAATTGATTAGAACAGTGCGTATTGAAGAAAATCTTTATCCCGGAGAAGACCTTCCTCTTAAATTCATAGCGCAGCAAGCTATGTTAAATAACGCGTCAATGGTAGCTTTGGTGTCCCACCGTATTGATAAGTCTTTGCGACCTTCTAAAATTGAAATAGAAAATACTTATCACCTGTTGATTCAGTTGGAAGAACTCGGCGTAAAACTGCTTGAGCATTACAATGTATGCGGTGCGCAATTCTTTGGCTATTCTAAAGTGTTACCTGCCATTTTATCCGATAAACCTAAATATGAATTGTTTTACCGTACATATCCTGGAAAGGGAGGAAGCAGAGTTGTCTAAAATCAGTTCAGCAGAATATCGAAAAGCCATTAATCCTATTGTAAAGAACGAATGCCAATCTTTAACCGATAAAGAACTACTCACCTATTTGCTTTCCTTTTCTATGACACCGGATTTAGCAGCAGAAGCGGTAAAAAAGCTATATTCCAAATTTGGCACTCTATCTGGTATACTCTCTTCTTCAATACAGGATTTGACAAGTGTTGGTATTTCTTCTTCTACGGCCATTTTACTAAGACTTTGCATTTTGCAGCATCCTGTGTCCGCTCTTGAGACTGTCAAGAAAGGATATGTTTTTGACACTGCAGAAAAAGTTGCATCTTTCTTTGTAAAACTCTTTGCGGGATTGTCCTATGAAAAATTGTACATTCTCCTTTTGACGGAAAAATATGAATTCATTGACGTAGTATCTCTCAATGATGGCGTTGTCAATAGTATTGCGTATCAAAACAGAATCATTGTAGAAACCGCCATCAAGAATCATGCACCTGTTATCATGCTTGCGCACAATCATCCTTTTGGGGAAGGTTTGGCTTCTGACGTTGATACCACCAGCACTGCTGGCATATCCCAGTTCTGTCAAAGCGTTGGTATTACACTTGCGGAACACTTTGTGGTTGCAGATAATTCATGGTATCCTATTGTGCTATATTCTCCGTTGATTCCCATTGCTGTACCTGAGTCCTTTTATACCAAAGAATTGATCGAATCTGCGATTGATGAAAGAGCTTTAATCTAATACAGACTGCAATCCCCCCCTTTGATTTTAATCAAAGGGCGGGATTGCTCTTAATAGTACATGACAAGAATAATTATCCCAAGAAAAATGCGGTAAATCCCAAAGGGTAAGAACGTATGGTTTCGAACAAAGGAAGTTAACCACCGTATTGTACATAATGACACTATCAGTGAAGTCAGAAAACCCATGGAAAGGATAATGGCGTTGTATAGTGTGAGGCAATTTCCATCAGCGAAATATTTATACACCTTCAGCCCGCTATAACCTAGCATAGTTGGAATTGCCATAAAAAAAGAAAACTTTGTTGCAAGGGAACGTGAAAGACCAGACCACATCCCACCAATCATTGTAGCTCCTGATCGCGAAGTGCCGGGAATAATTGATAATGTTTGAAACAGCCCAATTTTAATAGCATTCTTCCAAGAAAGGTTATCTTGTATAGTGATTTCTCCTTCTGCCTTGTGATAACGCTCTAAAATGATAAATATTCCGCCAAAAGCAATCAAAGCAAATGCAACTGTAGGTGGATTGGAAAGAAACGTATTGCACAAATCGTCCATCAACAAACCGGCCAATGCAGAAGGGAATATTGCAATGACTATAAGCATCCATAGCCTTAACGTTTTCCGTCTTTGCTCTTTGTTATTTCCAGATGCAAATGGATAGATTTCTCGAAAGTGTATGCAAACAACAGCCAGAATCGCCCCTAATTGTATCACAATATCGAACATTTCCATAAATGCGTCAGAGACGTTTAGCTTGAATACCTCTCCAAACAGAATTAAATGCCCAGTAGAACTAATGGGGAGCCATTCGGTGATTCCCTCTACAATGCCATATAAAATTGCTTTTATGTAATCATTCATTTTTCTCTCCAACGTTTGCTAACATATTTTTAATATACCATATGCAATCGCTTGGATACTTATGAGGGGAGAGCATTTTAGCAGTTGAATTTACCTCTGAATAAAAACTCCCAAACACAAGACTAGGTCTTGTATTTGGGAATAAATCAGGATTGAAAAGCTGTAAGCAGAGACATTCTCTTTGTGGATATTTTGTAGGCACTTTCAAAGTCTCTGCGGTTTCTTGCGCATATTTCCATATCACCAAACAGCCGCCAAAGCACGTATGCACTAATGGGCTCATTGGAATGAGAAACGTGGATTATTTCCATTTTCTGATAGGCTTGGTCATACAAATTCTGCCGCATGAGTTTTTTGGCTAGTATATGTTCTTGGTAGACAGGATTACTGTATGGATAGTCAAGGTCATCTATCATATAGTGGTAAAGATCTTGTCGCATCACTTGAGATACCTGAGTTTGGTATTCTTTTTCGTTGAACTCAAGACGTGGCGCATTGGGATTATTGACGATCGCGCTGACCAAAAAGGCAATCCCGCGCAAATGTCCGGTTTCATATTTGGTTTTTTGTGCATACACAAATACTTGAGAGGCATAATGACTTGCCTGGTGCATCGCGCCCGAATGCATCAGTTTTTCAGATAGTTTAGCGCAAGCCTCGCATCGTAGAAATGCGGTATCGTCATCATTTTCTTCTCCATACGTCTGGTTTGCCAGAGTAATGCACTCCTCGTACTTTCCCTCTGCATACAAGGCGGTAAGTTTGGATTGCACTTCAAGTTTCAAGTATGAAAAGGTGTCTTCCTCCGTTGATAAAAAATAGCCGCAAGGCATTTTTAGTTTTACGGACAGCATTTTGAGGGTAGAAAGGGAAGGGAGTGCTGTATCATTTTCAATTTGCGAAAGCATATTGCGTGTGATATCGTTTCCTGCCAAGTCTTGCTGTGTCAAACCAAGTTTTTGTCTTCTGCCTTTGATTTTTTCACCCAAAGTCATATCAATTCACCTTCGCATGATCAAATATACTATTTCCTTTTGCATCAATACCTACAAACAAAGGAAACTTTTCAATCGTCAGTTCGCGCAAAGCTTCGCAACCAAGCTCCTCGTAAAACAGTACTTTGCTTTCTTTTACGCATGATGCATACAAAGCCCCTGCGCCACCAATCGCACATAGATAGATGCCTTTGGTAGCTGTAATGATTTGCCGAACTTTCTCGCTTCTCAAACCTTTTCCTACGGTCAAACGCAATCCTTCGTTAGCGAGCAAAGGATAATATATATCCATTCTGGAAGAAGTGGTTGGGCCGCAAGATCCGATGGGAGTTCCCTCGGGAGCAGGAGTTGAGCCTGCATAGTATATTCCCTTAGAAGCAAAGGAAACCGGCAGTCTTTCACCAGCTTTGAGCATTGCTATCCATTTTTTATGAACAGCGTCTCTCGCTGTGTACAGTTTTCCCGAAAGCAAAATTTCGTCACCTGCATGGACTGTATCGATCCATTGATCAAGCTCTTCAATTCTGTATTCACTAGTCATCATTAGGCCTCCGCTTGAATTTTACACTTTGCAAAGGATTTTGCTCAACCGCCGCACGTACGCTCCTGCTACCAACGTGTGTATATATTTGTGTGGTGTTGAGCTGGGCATGTCCAAGTAATTCCTGTAAGACGCGAACGTCTACGCCGCCTTCCTGATACATAAGAGTGGCTGCTGTATGTCTTAATTTATGAACCGACAAACCTCTGTTGCCAAGACCGGCCAAATTTAAGTATTTGTAGACCATTGCCTGTACGGTTTTATTGCTGATTCTTTTATTTCTTCCGCTTAAAAACAATGCATCCGTTTGGTTTTTCTCAGGATCTCCGTCTAGCCGAATACGCATATATGGATACAACGCAGATCTGCACGCCTCATTTAGGAAAACCTGTCTCTTTTTAGCGCCTTTACCAACCACAGTAATGTATTCCCAATCTCTATCAATATCCGTAATATTAATGCCACACAGCTCGGACAAACGCATACCGCAGTTCAAAAACA
>JAZOBX010000365.1:0-2460 GCA_045596205.1 Eubacteriales bacterium
CACTCTTACCTCTTACCTACAAAAACCCCCTACCTTTACAAAAAAAGTAGGGGGTTTTACTTTATTTAACACATTTTGCAACAACTTTTACTATTTTCTTTAAGACAATTTGGCATAGAGCCGTTGGATGAGATCGGGGATGGTAGACTCAAAATTCACGCCGTAGGTATTGTGGGTGGGGTCGGCAAGGGTTTCTCCTATGGTGTGGGCAGTGTAGTCTGCGGCGAGACAGAGGGCGTCAAAGGTGGGGATGCCCCGCATGATGCCGCCGACGGTCACCGAGGCAAACAGGTCACCCGTGCCGTGGAAGTTGGCGGGCTGGCGGTGGTGTTGGTAGAGGTGGAGGCCGTCACCGTCCAGCATAGCAACGCCTGTTTTCCCTTCTTCCAAAGTCACGCCTGTAAGAGCAACCGTTTTGGTGCCTGCTTCTTTAAGACTTGAGAGAATTTTTTCAATATCCGCTTGGGTATAGGTTTCGGGATAAGGGATGCCCAGCATATAGGCGGCTTCGGTCAGATTGGGAATGACCAAATCGGCTTTTTTTGCCAGATTTGCCATTTCTTTGGCAAAGGCGGGGGTAAAACCGGGGTAGAGCTTCCCATGGTCACCCATAACGGGGTCAATGACCACCAGGGTGTCTTTGGTACGGAAACGGTCAATAAAGCGGCTGACCAGCTCCAGCTGACGGAAGCTGCCCAGATATCCTGTATAGATCGCGTCAAAGGTAATGTTTTGCTCTGCCCAATGGTCTGCGATTTTTTCAAATTCGTCGGTCAGGTCGCAGAAGGTGTAGCCGGAAAACATGGTATGGGTGGAGAGCACGGCGGTGGGAAGGACGGCGCATTCCACGCCCATGGCGGAAATCAGCGGTTGGGCGATGGTGACGGAGCATTTTCCCACGCCCGAAATGTCCTGAATGGTGATGATGCGTTTCATGAAGTTGCCTTTCTTGACAGAAAATTTGCTTTTTTCTTTGCGGTAACAGTATAGCAAAAAACCAAAAGAAAGTCAATAAAAAGCATTGCGATTTTACCGAAAATATGCTATAATTATTTGGATATGATGATTTGCCATAAATGGCAACAGACGAAAAGCGGAGGAGGAGCACATGGCCACGTCACTTGGAGAGCGCTATTTGGAGATCAAACGGAAGCTGTTTGACAAGGCGTATAGCAAAAAACTGAACCCCATGCAACGGCAAGCGGTATTTGCCACGGAAGGGCCCGTCCTCATTCTGGCAGGCGCGGGAAGCGGAAAGACCACGGTGCTGGTCAACCGCATCGTGCATATCATCAAATACGGCGACGGATATAGCACCGATTTTGTGCCAAATGAACTGAGTGAAGGTCGGGTGGCGGCGCTGGAAAGAGCGTTGGCGCTTTCGCCCGAAGAGATCACAGAGCAGATCTTGCCTGAATTTATACACAACCCCTGCCCGCCTTGGGCAATGCTTGCCATTACCTTCACCAACAAGGCGGCAAGAGAGATCCGCGAGCGACTGTCCACTGCTTTCGTGGACGAGACCTTCGCAGAAGAGATTTGGGCAGGTACGTTCCACTCGGTGTGCCTCAAAATTCTGCACCGCTATACCGAAGAGGCAGGTTACCGCCCCGGATTTACCATTTACGATACCGACGATAAACGTATGCTCCTCTCCACCATTATGAAGGAGCTGCAGATCGACGATAAGAAAATCCCCGTCAAAAGCGTGGCGGCGGAAATCAGCCGCGCCAAAGACACCCTGACCCCTCCCGAGGGGCTTGAGGTGGGCGGTGACCGTCGCATGGCGGACATCCAAAGAATCTACCAAAGCTACCAAGCGCGACTGAAAAATTACAACGCCATGGACTTTGACGATATTATCATGGAAACCGTTCGTCTGCTCCAGAACTGCGCTGAGGCAAGAGAGGTATGCCAAAAGCGGTTTCGGTATGTGTCGGTGGACGAATACCAGGACACCAACGTGGCCCAATTCCGCCTGACGGAATTGCTTTCAGGCGGCAAAAAGAACATTATGGTGGTGGGCGACGATGACCAATCCATTTATCGGTTCAGAGGCGCAACGGTAGAAAACATTTTGTCTTTTAACAAGGTGTACGAAAACTGCACCGTGGTAAAATTGGAGCAAAACTACCGCTCCACCAAAACCATTCTGGAAGCGGCAAACAAGGTGATTGCCAAGAACACCGCAAGACACCAAAAGACCTTGTGGTGCGCTTCTGAACAGGGAGAAAACATTTCTCTTACCACTTGCTTCAGCCAAACCGACGAAGCTCAGTATATTACCGACACCATAATGTCCTTGGTGGTACGCCAAAAACGGCGGTATCGGGATTTTGCGGTACTCTACCGCATCAACGAAATGGCGCGGGCATTGGAAACGGGCTTTGCCAAAAGCGGTATTCCCTACCGTGTGCTGGGGACTCAGCGATTCTACGACCGCAAGGAAATCCGCGATAT
>JAZOBX010000366.1:0-4777 GCA_045596205.1 Eubacteriales bacterium
TGGAGGCAATGGCTTCCTTGACGTCGGCAAGGGTTGCGGTAGTGGCGTTGAGCTTATAGAGCGTCATTCCCGAACGCTGAGCAATGATGTTGGCAACGGTGGTCTTGCCCGTCCCGGGAGGGCCGTAGAAGATCATATTAGGCACTCTGCCGCTGTCCAGCATACGGCGCAGAATCCCGTTTTCTCCCACAAGATGTTGTTGCCCCGCCACTTCATCCAGACGTTTCGGGCGAATGCGATCAGCTAAAGGTTGGTTCATAGCATCCTCTCAATGTGTAAAATAAGAAAATTATTTCAGGGCAGATTAAGAAATCGTGGATTCCTGCAAGGTAAATACACGGTCGATCTTTTCTTTTAAAGCCCTGTGCTCGGGTAAAGCTAAAGTGGGGTCTTTTTGCAGTACCTCGCGGCTGGCGGAAAAGGCGTTTTGCATCAGCGCCGTGTCGGTAGAAGCCGACGCCAGCTTCAGCGAAATGCCGCCGCTTTGCCTGATACTGCCTTGCCCGATGCCTCCAAAGAAGTCACCGGGGCCTCTGAGAAGCAGATCCTGTTCTGCGATCCGGTAGCCATCGTAGCAGGTGCGCATGGTGAGCAGCCGCGACTGGGCGTTTTCCCCCTTGCTGTCAGAGACCAGAATGCAGTAGGATTTCCGTTTGCCTCTCCCCACGCGACCGCGGAGCTGGTGCAGCTGCGAAAGTCCAAACCGCTCTGCATTCTCCACAATCATCAGATTGGCGTTGGGTACGTTCACCCCTACCTCAATCACCGTGGTAGACACTAAAATATCTACCTCACCGCGGCTGAATGCCTGCATCACCTCGTCCTTTTCCGCATTTTTCATCTGTCCGTGGAGCAAAGCCACTCTGCGGTGAGGAAATACGGCGGTGGCCAGCTGCTCTGCATACCCCACCGCATCCTTTAGGGGCGGGGAAGTGGTAGGCGCTTTGGTGGAGATCAGCGTTTCCCAGGAAACCTCCCCGTCGGGGGATTCATCGGGGGCTTTTCCTTCAATGGCAGGGCAAACGATATACACCTGTCCCCCCTCTGCCACTTGCTTTTCAATAAAGCCGTGAAGCCGCTCTCTGTAACTGCTGTCCACCACGAAGGTATCCACTCGCTGTCTGCCCGGGGGCAGTTCATCCAGCTTAGACACCGATAAGTCGCCGTACATGGCAAGTGCCAGGGTGCGGGGAATGGGCGTGGCGCTCATCACCAGAAGATGGGCCATGGCGGATTTTTCTTTCAGATTGGCGCGCTGGGCCACACCGAAACGGTGTTGCTCGTCGGTAATCACCAGTCCCAAGTTTTCAAACGCCACGTAATTCTGCAGTAGCGCATGGGTACCAATCACAATATCTATACGGTTCTCACCGCCTGCCAGATCCCGCTCAATGGCTTTTTTGGCAGAAGCGGTGGTGTTGCCCGTCAGCAAAGCCGTGCGGTATCCGAATGCCTCAAACATAGGCGCAAGGTCTTCATAATGCTGGTGTGCCAGAATGCCCGTCGGCACCATCAGCGCCACCTGCATTCCGTTTTTCACCGCCATATACGCGGCCGCCGCCGCACAAACCGTCTTGCCCGAGCCCACGTCACCGATGAGAATTCTGCGCATGGGCGCGGTGGTGCCGTCAGCGTCTGCGCCGCACATATCCCCCGCCATTTCTCTGACCGACCGCTTTTGCGCCTCGGTTAAAGCAAAAGGCAGTTTCTCTAAAAAAGGACGAAGGTCTGTTTTGGGCAGGGCAGGCATTCGCATAGACGAGTGCTGTCTTTTGGAAAGCGCAACAGCCATCCCAAGGCAAAACAGCTCGTCAAACATCAGTCGGTTCAGCGCCGCCGAAAGCACCGTCTGCTCGGTTGGAAAATGCACCTCAAACAACGCCTTTGATAAGGTAGGAAGGCGATATTTTAAGCGGATATCTTCGGGCAGAAAGTCTGAATAGGCGGGAAGCACCCTGTCCAGCGCTTCTTTCACCAAACCTGAAAGCACCTTTTGGGAAAGCCCCTCAGAGAGAGGATAGCGGGGCACGAAATCAGGCAAAACCACGTCTGGCGAAATGACCTCAAACTGGGGCGAGGGCATCTGCCAGCGGCCGTTTTTATAGTGGAGCCGCCCCCAAAAACGGGAGGTCTGGCCAAGAGCAATTTGCTTGGCTACGTAGGGCTGGTTAAAGAATACCACCTCTACCGAACCCGACGTATCCGCCGCTCTGCAGGTGGTGATCTGCATTCTGCCGCGCACACGCGCCATTCTGGGGACGGTCTCCACCCTCAGCATAAACGCCGCGGCGCATCCGTCAATGCCGTCTTTAAGCAGTTTGATATTCCCTCTATGCTCATAGGCGCGAGGGAGATGATAGAGCAGGTCAAAGAGGGTATAAATCCCCAGCTTTTCCAGCGCCTTCTGCCGTGCAGGGCCAACTCCGTGCAGAGTCTTTACGCTGTCAAACATTGCAGAAGCCATGCAGTCTCCCCCTTTCAAAAATAATTATACAAAGATATCATACACTATTTTGATGCGCTTTTCAAGTCAAAAACGCAGATTCCATGAAGAAAATACCAACTAAGGCAGAAAAAAATGCAAAACTCATGGGTGTTTGTGCGGGTTTTGATTGACAGATTGCATTTTTACTGTTATAATAGTAAGAGGTTATTATAAGTATAATGGGTGAAGGAGGCAAAGCCATGCGGTATTTTCCCGATCTTGTGGGAAACAGCGCCGTCAAAGAGCGCTTAGGACAACTGATTGTGGCAGGTAAATTGCCCCACGCCCTGATTTTAGAAGGGGAAGAAGGCATGGGCAAGCGGTATTTTGCCCGCCGTATTGCCGCAGCGCTTCTGTGTGAGCATCGTACAGACGAAAAACGCCCCCTCCCCTGCATGGGATGTGCCGCCTGTCGGAAGGTAATGGAAGGCAAAGCCATGGACGTGCATTACCTGACCAGAGAGGACAAGGCCAGCATTGGCGTTGACCCCATCCGCGCCATCCGTCGGGACATCTATCTTTCCTCTACTGAGTCCGAAAAGAAGATATATATCATCGAAGAAGCCCACACCATGACCGTACAAGCCCAGAACGCTTTGCTCATCGTGCTGGAGGAGCCCCCCGAAAACGTGCATATCATTCTCACCGCAGAGTCCCGCGAAGCCCTTCTCACCACCATCCGCAGCCGCGCCCAGCTGGTGCGTATGGGACGTCTTACAAGAGAAGAGCTGGCGGCGTTCGGGGAAACCCAAAGCGGAATTACAGAGCTGAAAAGAACCAAGCCCGACGCCTACGAAGAAGCCCTTCTCGCCTCCCAGGGCAGAGCGGGAACGCTACTCCATCTGACCGAGCGGGGAGAGGTGTCTGCCATGACGAGCCAAAGAGAAACCGTCTTTCGCCTGATCAACGCCTTAGCGGAGCGGCAGGGACTGGCTGTGGTGCTGGACGGGGTGAAAGCCATGTCAAGCAAGCGAAAAGAACTGTCCGAAGACCTTTCCGCCCTTTTGCTTGCCATCCGCGATCTGTGCCTTTTGGCAAAGGATGAAAACGCGCCTCTCCTCTTTTACACCAATCGGGAATATGCGCTGCTCCATTCTTCCGCCCTTGGCAGCCGACGGCTCCATCATCTCTACGACGTGATTTTAAATACACAAAACAGTCTGCAGCGCAACGCCAACATGAGCTTGCTGCAAACCACCCTTGCCACCTCCTTGGTTGCGGGATAAAATGAAATAACCTGTCCAAATGACAGAAACGGAGAACATATGAAACAAGACGAAACCATCATCCAAAACGAAACTCTCGAAAGTGCTCCCGAGCAAGTGGAAGTGGTAGGCATTGCCTTCCGCGGCGTGGGGAAGAGCTATTGGTTTGCCCCCAAAGGCACCCAGTTCAAGGCAGGACAAGCGGTGATTGTGGAAACCTCCCGTGGCATGGAGCTTGGCCACGTCAATCTTCCCAACCGTATGGTAAAAACCAGCGACACCGTCGCTCCCCTGCGCCCGGTGCTACGCCTGGCAACCCCCGAAGACCTGCTTCACGTTGAACATAACCGTACACTGGAGCAGGAAGCCGCTGTGATTTTCCGCCAAAAAGTGGAAGCCCATAAGCTGGAAATGAATCTGGTGTCTGTGGAATATACCTTTGACAATTCCAAGCTTCTGTTTTACTATACCGCCGAAAACCGCGTAGACTTCAGAGAGCTGGTCAAAGACCTTGCCTCTGTGTTCAAAACCAGAATTGAACTGCGCCAGATCGGTATCCGCGACGAAGCTAAAATGCTTGGCGGCATCGGCCCCTGCGGCAGACCCTTCTGTTGCGCTACCTTCCTCAGTGACTTTGCCCAAGTGGCCATCAAAATGGCAAAAGAGCAGAATTTCTCTCTTAACTCTGCCAAAATATCGGGCACCTGCGGACGCCTCATGTGTTGCCTGCGCTACGAGCACGAGGCCTACGAAGAAGCGCAGAAAACCACCCCTGCCACAGGCAGCTTGGTCAAAACCCCCGACGGTGAAGGCGTGGTCATTGAAACCCGTCCCTTAGCGCAAACCGTCCGCGTGCGACTGGAAGGGGAGCAAAAAGAAACTCCCAAGCTTTACAGTTGCAGTGAAGTGTCCGTCATCCGCAAACCCAAAAATCAAGACTGATCGGAAAGGGGAGCTACGGTGGCAGAATGGACCGTCGGATTTTACACCCTTGGGTGTAAGGTCTCACAATATGAAACAGAGGCTGTGGCGGAAAAGTTTCTTTCCCTTGGCTTTCGCATTGCGCCCTTTGACAGCGTCTGCGACG
>JAZOBX010000367.1:0-2772 GCA_045596205.1 Eubacteriales bacterium
CCGCTTGGCCTCCGACTTAGCGAGAAAGGTCTACCACCGTTGTTCTGGTGTCTACCACGCGGGTCTTGGGTTGCTTGGTTTCTACCACTTCCACCACACCGCCCGTAGGGATACCGGTGGGGGTAAGCACGGTTTTTTGGGGACGTTTTTCCTGTTTTTCCTGTTTTTCGTCTTTTTTAGACGCAGGTTTTTGTGTCAAAGCGGACTTTTCAAAACGGCTGAAACGGTCCACGGGTTCTTTCTTTTGCAAAGGCTTCACAGGCTTTTGCTGGGGCTTTTGTGCCTCGGGCTTGGGCTCTTCCGCCTTGGGAGCGGTAGCGGCAACGGCAGCCTGTTCCTGGGCTTTGGCTTGCACCTCGGCTTGCTTTTGCGCCTGTTCCATCTTCTTGGCTAATGCGGGAGTAGCCTCGCGCTGTGCTTTTCTTGCCTTTTCTTCTTCGGCAATGCGCTCTGCTTGGTCTGTTCGGAAAGCTTCCATCTTTCTTTGCAGCTCTGCTTGGTTGATAGGCGCTTTCTTTTGGGGCGCAGGCTTAGCGGGTGCAGGATGTTGCGCGGCGGGTTTCTGCGCAGGACGGCTGTCTACAGGCTTCTGAGAAGGTGCAAAAGCAGGCTTTTGCGCAGGGGTCTGCTGGGGCTTCTGAGCAGGCTTCTGGGCGGGTTTGGGTTCTTCTTTACCCTTCAGCTTCACAGCAGAAGACACCGACACGCGGCTCATAATGTCTTCCATTTTGTCTTTTTTGGGCTCGGCGCTCTTTTCCGCCTTTTGGACAGGGGCTTTTTCCTCTGCCTTGGGCTTGGAGGCTTTTTCCTTTTTGGGTTTGGGTAGGTTTGCCTTGAGCGTGGCCTTGCCGTCCAGATAATCGTCCAGGTTCACGATCTGATTGTTCAGGGTCAGCACCTGTACGAAGATCTGAAATTCCAGATCGTCCACAGAGGAACCGCTGTTCTTTTCAATGCCCAGCTCGTGAAAAAGTCCAATCACGTCCTTAGAAGACATTTCAAATTCTTTTGATAATTCTGTAATTTTTGTTTTTGTTGCCATACTTTCTCTCCTCTCACTCCTGTTCGCCTTCGTTTGAACGGGTCAATACACAAGTTGACCTTATACGATCTGCAAATCCAATATCTAAAATGCCAATGGCATAAATCTCCGTTTTTGCGCCAATGGCTTTACCGAGAAGTCCCTCCGACCGAAGGGTGATATAAGGAACTTCATGGGCAAAGCATACGCCCCAGAGCTTACTTTTGGTGGCCTCGGACGCTTCCTCCGCCACCAGCACCAAAGCGGGCTTTCTGTGGCTTCTCACAGCGCCAAGGGTAGGGGAAACGCCTGGGCAGACCTTACCCGCTCTGCGGGCAAGCCCCAGCATTCCGCCTGTCTGTTTTGTCGGCACGTAAATGGCTTGTTCTACGATTGGCATAAATCCTTCAGTTGATCCTCAAGCTGTAAATAGGTTTGTTCCTCCACCTGGCAGTCCAGGGCAAAACCAAGCCGTCTGGACTTTTTCACTCTTGCAAAGCATTTTGGGGAGGGGCAGATATACGCGCCTCTGCCCGATGCCTTGCCTGTGGCGTCAAGCACCACGGAGCCTGTGGGTGTACGAACGATACGGATCAATTCTTTCTTATCTTTTTTTTCGCCGCACCCAATGCATTTGCGTTGGGGTTGCTTTTTTTCTTGGATAGGTTGCACTTGTGACGCCCCTTCTTTTATGGGATAAGAGAAACAAAAGGAAGTCCCTTTATTTCTCCTTATACTTTACGCTTTGATGTCGATCTTGTAGCCGGTCAGCTTGGCGGCAAGGCGAGCGTTTTGACCTTCTTTACCAATGGCAAGAGAAAGTTGGTTTTGGGCAACGGTCACGCGGCAAGCGCGTTCGCCTTCCAGTACCACGCTTTCTACTGCGGCGGGAGAAAGTGCCTGTGCGATGTATTCTTCGGGCACTTCGCTATACTGAATAATGTCGATTTTTTCATTTGACAGCTCGCCTAAAATGGCGGCAATACGCAAACCGCCCTGACCGATACAAGCGCCGATAGCGTCCACGTCTTCGTCTTTGGAATAAACGGCAATCTTGGTACGGCTGCCTGCATCTCTGGACACACCCTTGATTTCCACGGTACCGTCGGCAATTTCGGGAATCTGCAGTTCAAACAAGCGTTTCACAAAACCGGGATGTACGCGGGAGAGCAACACGATAGGACCTCTGGTGTCGCTGCCTCTGACTTCGGAAATGTAAACCTTCAGTTGGTCACCGGGGCGGTGGATTTCGCCGGGAATCTGTTCTGCCTTTTGAAGCACGGCAGTACCGTTGCCAATGTCCAGAACCAAGTCTCCCGTCTGATCGTTGACTTTATATACGGTAGCGGTAATGATCTCTTCGGTCTTGTTTTCGTATGCGCGGGCAAGATTGGCTCTTTCTGCTTCGCGGATGCCTTGAATGATCACCTGCTTTGCGGCTTGGGCGCTCAGTCTGCGGAAGTTTTTCAGCTTCAGCTCGGTTTCCATGATCCCGCCCAGCTTATTGCGGCGGCTGACGGTTTTTGCTTCTTCTACAGACACCTCACAGATGGGGTCTTCCACTTCCTCCACAACGGTACGCTGTTGGTATACCTTCAGATCCTTTTTCACAGGGTCAAGCACCACACGTACCATGGCTGTGGGGCCGATTTCACGCTTAATGGCGTTTTGGAGAGCCGCCTCTACTTTGGCGAGCATATATTCTTTGGAAATCCCTTTTTCCTGTTCAAGCGCATCCAGCGCATCAAAGA
>JAZOBX010000368.1:0-12962 GCA_045596205.1 Eubacteriales bacterium
CGTATATGGGTTTGGGCTTAGCCCATAAAGTATTTGACCAGTCAAATGCGGTGCTCGCACTTAGCGGTATTTTCATATTCTCCGCTAAGAACAGCACCTATTTGTATCGACTTTTTTCTTTATCGTCATCTTTTACCGTTATCATTGTCTGTCGCTTGACGGCAAGGCGGTTTCCTCATCCTTCACATATTCCAAAATATCACAAAGGGTACAGTCCAAAGCTGCGCAAATACGGTCTAAAATATAGCTATCGTAGCGCACAACGCGGTTTTTGTAATAGCGATCAATGGTTTGAAATTTCACTTCGGTGCGCTTTGCCAACTCATACCGAGTCATTTGGCGCTGTTTCAAATAACGGTCTATGGTTAATCTTACCATTTTGCACCCCTCCTTTGATATATATTTTATCGGATATATACCCAATTGACAATTTCTCTATATTGGTATAAACTTATATAGGTATATATAAAATAGGAGGTTTTATACAATGAAACTACTGATTGTGGGCTCGCGGAGTATCAAAAATTTTGACATATCCCCCTATGTCCCCAAAAACGTTGACACCATCATCAGCGGAGGCGCAAACGGCATCGACAGGCTGGCAGAACAGTATGCCGACTTACACCGTTTATCAAAATACATTGTGCGCCCCCGCTACGACCTATACGGTCGGAGTGCTCCGCTGAAAAGAAACGAAGAAATGGTACATATGGCAGACGCAGTACTGATGATATGGGACGGCGTATCCAGAGGTACGCAGTATACGCTTCACTTTTCGCAAAAAATGAACAAGCCTATTACACTCATCAGAGTTTGAAATCACCGCTTTCGTTTGTTGCATTTCCCACACGCAGCATCCGCAGAAGGCATTACTTTAAGCAACGCTGTTTTTTAAAAAGTGATATCATAATATCATGGTATCATACATAAAAAGGCGAAACAAAAAAGCGGAAGAACAAGCGCGCACTTGCCGCGTGCTTCCGTTTTTCGGGTAAAATGTTCGCCGCGTCCGCCGCAGGCGAAAGGAGGCGCGTCGCGTATTGACTTTTTCTTCCTTTATTGCTATAATGGTAAATGTATTCTATGGATCATGACCTACCGTATAAAGACCGTGGCAAACGCCACAAGGAAGGAAGCTGTTATGCTGAAAAAGAAATGGTTTTTGTATCTCACCGAATTTTTCTCGGGTATGTCGGTGATGGCAATTGAATTGGGGGCAAGCCGTTTGCTGGCGCCCTACTTCTCCTCCTCCCAGATTGTGTGGACCATTATTATCGGCGCCATCATGATCGCTATGGCGCTGGGGAATATATGGGGTGGCCGTATGGCAGACAAAAACCCCTCGCCCGACAAAATGTATTTCCGTATCCTGATCGTGGCGGTCTGGACCGCAGGCATCCCCTTTCTCGGCAAATACGTCATTGCCGGGGTTTCACTGCTCTTGGCCATGCTGGTGGGACAGAACTTTTTGATTTGGGCATCCCTTTTGTCCTGTATGCTGCTGTTCGTCTTTCCTTTGATGCTGCTGGGCAGCGTTTCTCCTGCGCTGGTGAAATACGCCGTCCACAGTCTGGACGAAAACGGCAAAACCGTGGGTGAGCCCAACGCCCTCAACACCATCGGCTCTATTATCGGCACGTTCACCCCTACCTTTATCACCATTCCCCTGGTGGGTACCTCCTGGACCTTTATTATTTTCGCCTTGATTTTGCTGGCGATTTCTCTTGCTTACTTTATCAGCGCCCGTGTGAAGACCGTAAAGGTGGCGGTAATGGTGGCGCTGGTGGTGGTGTTTTCCTTCCTCGGCTCGGTGAGTAGCTTTGCCTTTTGGCGTACCGATGCCAATTTGTATGAAGACGAATCCATTTATAACTATCTGCAAGTGACCGAAGACGATGAAAACGTGATTCTGTCCACCAACGTGCTGTTTGGCATTCAATCCATCACCAAAAAGAACGGCGGACTGACAGGTATGTATTACGACTTTGCCCTGGCGACCCCCTACATGGCAAGCATCACCGAAAAAGCCAACTTCGACGCCTTGATTTTGGGTATGGGGAGCGGCACCTTTGCCTCCCAATGCTACCGCTATTTTGACAACATGACCATCACAGGCGTGGAAATTGACAAAAAGATCATTGATCTTGCCTATGACCGTTTCGGTCTGCCCGATGACGAGCGGATCTCCTGCGTGGAGTTTGACGGCCGCGCCTACCTGCGCGGGGCGGGAGAATACGATCTGATCATGGTAGACGCCTACCGCGACGTGACCATTCCCTTTCAAATGTCCAGCGTGGAGTTTTTCTCTGAGGTCAGCGACCATCTCAGAGAGGACGGCGTGATGGTAGTGAATCTGAATATGTATTCTTCCACCGATAAATCTCTGGACAAATACATCTGCGACACGGTGGCGAAGGTGTTTTCCACCGTCTACGTGGCAGACAGCGGCACCAACCGTATGGTCTTTGCCTCCAACAACACCAAAATGGTGGAAAATTTTGAAGCCACCTATCCCAAAGAAGGCCACGCCCTGTCCTACAATCTGAATACCGTAGCTTCAAAGCTGTCTCCTTACGTGGGTGGGAATTTGATTTTAACCGACGACAAAGCGCCCGTGGAGCTGCTGGGTATGCAGGTCATTGACGAGATGATCATGGATGAGCTTGCTTATTACAAAAACCTTTTCAAAGGTATGAGTATTTCCGAAATTCTTGACTATTTGCAATAATTTTTCATCCAATTTTATTTTAAAGTAAAAAAACCCCCATTGATTTGATGCTCTAAACGGAGCACCACGCCAATGGGGGTTATTTTTTTGCAAGCGGTATACATCCGCTTCGCGCATAATTACTGTTCGCTTTTTGGCATTGCTAAAATGGCGCGAAAAAGGGTTTCGTATTTGCCGTATTCTTTTTGGGCTTTTTCGGGGCGGAACAAATTTCCCAAAGACACAGGCGAGCGGAGACACACCAACGTGTCAGCGGGAAGAGCAGAAAAGCCCTCTTGTTCATAGAGTCCCAAGGAGGAAAGAAGAATGCCGCGGTGGGTATCGTCTGCAAATTCTGCCGTATGCTCCCCTTCGGGCAGATACTCGTCCAGCACCACGATGCCGCCGTCACTTTCTATCAACCGCCTATAGAGGTCGGGGCTGATGAGCAGCACAATGGATTTGCCCGTTATGATGTCATCGTCAAAGACCTGCAGGTTTTGGGAGGTCAGCCCGCCCGTGCCGCTGTCTTTGTCCATATTGATAAAAAGGTAAGAAAAAGACACCTGCTTGCCTTGCTCCAGTCCTGCTCCCTCGGCAATGGCTTCCAATCCGTCCGCCATGGCCATCGTGTCTTTGGTAGAGAGACTTTTGGGTCCTGCATACATAACAAAATAGCCGTATTCGTTTTTTGGGCAGGTCTGCAGTCCTAAAAACAGCACCACGAACACCAAAAACAGCGACACCACCGTATGCCATTTATAATGATACCAGAAGTTTTCCCATTTGGCAGAAAACCGCACGTCATGGGCGAGAAATTTTTCGTCTTTCATTTTTTATTTCCTTTTGGGTATTCACTCTTAACTCTTCACTTTTCACTTTTCACTCTTCACTTTTCACTCCTAATTTTGCCAACGGCAAAATTTGTAGCTCTTATCCGCGAAGCGGAGAAGAGGTTTTTCACATCCTAATTTTGCCAACGGCAAAATTAGGAATACCGTAAGGACAGGCGGTCTCGTTGCGACTCGGTCACCTTTTTGGAAAAACGATTATCAATCGTTTTCTAAGACCCACAAGCCGTCGCACTACCTCAACTGTCCATTGAGTTGAAAGTGAAGAGTGAAGAGATAAGAGTTAAGAGTTGACCTTCGGTCGCAAGCTTAAAGGTCAATAATCAAAGGTATAATCACAGGGCTACGCTTATTTTGGGCAAAGAAGAATTTGGAGAGGTCGTCGCGGACTTTTCCGCGGAGCTGGGTCAGGTCCAGAGGCTTGCCCTTGCGGCGGTAAAAGCCTTCGTCAATGCTCTTTGCCACCAACTGACGGGCTTGCTCCATCATTTCTTCATTTTCTTTTACGTACACGTAGCCGCGGGAAATCACATCGGGGTTAGATAACAGCAGCTTGGTTTCCATGTTCACCGCCGCCACCACCACGATGAGGCCGTCGGTGGCAAGAAGCCGTCTGTCGCGGAGCACCTGACTGCCCACGTCACCCACGCCTGAGCCATCCACAAACACTTTGCCGCAAGGCACAGAACCTCTGTGGCGCGCGCCGTCTGCGTCAAACTCAATCACCGAGCCGATGTCGGGCAAGAAAATGCAGTCGGAGGGAATGCCCATAAATTCGGCAATTTCCTTGTGGGCATACAGATGGCGGTATTCGCCGTGAATGGGAATAAAATATTTGGGGCGGAGCAACGCCATCATCAGCTTCAGTTCCTCACTGCAGGCGTGACCCGACACGTGGACGTCGGCAGACCGGTCGTTGAGCACGCGAATGCCGGATTTCACCAAAGCATTGACGATTTTGCCCACCAGCTTTTCGTTGCCGGGAATAGCGCTGGCGGAAAGCACCACCAAGTCGGAGGAAGTGAGATGCACGCGATCGTGCTCTCCAAACGCCAAACGGTAGAGCGCAGACATAGGCTCTCCTTGGCTACCCGTGGTAATCAGGGTAATTTGTTCGGGCTTGTAGCGGCGAAGCTCGCCCACTTCAATCAAGGTGCCTTCGGGCAGATTCATATAGCCCAGTTCAATGGCGGCGCCGATGACGTTGACCATACTGCGCCCCAACACCGCCACTTTTCTGCCGTAGCGGACGGAGGTGTTGATAATCTGTTGCACACGGTGGACATTCGACGAGAAGGTCGCCACCACGATGCGTTTATGGGGATTGGTTTGGAAAATCTGGTCAAAGGAATCGCCAAGGGAGCGCTCAGAGGGGGTAAAGCCGTTGCGCTCCGCATTGGTGGACTCGCCAAGCAGAAGCATAACGCCTTCTTTGCCCAGCTCTCCCAGGCGGGGCAGGTCCATCAGCTGACCGTCTAAGGGAGACACGTCCAGCTTATAGTCGCCCGTATGGAACACAAGCCCAAGGGGCGTCTGCACCGCAATGGCGCAGGCGTCGGCAATGGAGTGGTTGACGTGGATAAACTCAGCGGTAAAGCATCCCAGTTTCACCTTGTCCCCTGCATTAACCGTATAAATTTTGGGCTCGTAGCCCAGCTTTGCCTCGCGGATCTTATAGGACAAAATGCCTACCGTCATGCGGGTGGCGTAGACGGGCACGTCCATTTTCTGGAGTACATAAGGCAGCGCGCCGATGTGATCCTCGTGGCCGTGGGTCAGAAGAATGGCGCGGACCTTGTGGACGTTGTTTTCCAGATAGGTAATATCGGGGATGACCAAGTCCACCCCCAGCATATCCTCATCGGGAAACGCCAGACCTGCATCAATGACGATGATGTCGTTTTCATATTCCAGCACCGTCATGTTCTTGCCGATCTCACCAAGACCGCCCAGGGCAAAAACTTTTAATTTACCCAGATTCTTTTTCTTGGGTTTGGAAGAAGACGCCTTTCCCTTGCTCTGCGCCATCTCTCTGTCCAGCCCCGAAAGGGTGTGGGAATGGAGAGGAGAGGTAGAAAAAGCAGGCATGGAAGAGTGGGGAACAGACTGCTGCTTGGGTGTTTTTTTCTTTTGGGTAGAGGGGGATTTTTTTACACTTGTTTGTGACTTAGTAGGAGTTTTGGTAACAAGTGCGGGGGGTTTTACCAATTTTATGGTTTTTTTCTTATGTTGATCTGCCTTTTTTGAGGCAGTTTTTTGACTTTGTGAAGAAATTTTCCCTGCTTTTGCAGAGGGAGACATTTTCTTTTGTTTGGTCTCTGACATACAGTTTCCTTTCTTTATATGCGCTATGAAACCGCATACGGTTTCCTTCTTTACAAAATGAGCAACAGAACAAGCACCGACACCGCCACCCCAAGGGAAAACGACGCGCCAAAGAGCGCCAGTACCTTTCGCCTGGCTTTTTTCTCCAGCTCGCTTTGGGGTAAATTTTCTGCGATAATGCGACGGGCTTCGCGAAGCATATCCTTTTCCGCCACGGGGGTGGGGTCCTCCTGTTGCTCACGAATGACAAAATAGACTTCATCAAACAGCTGACTTTTGGGGTCCTTGAGATGAATCACACGTCTTTGACAACCTCTTAACATACTGCCTCCACAATAAAATATGTAGCAAAAACCAAAAACACGGAGGCGCAAAACAAGTATACACGCAGAGCAATAAGAGGTTTGTCAAAATAAGGGAAAAATATACAAATCGGGGGCAGGGGAGAAGAAATTTTGTGTTTGTGGTTAGCGAGATAATGGAGAATAGATAAAAGAGAAGAAAGAATAGGCACTTGGATTATCTATTCAATATTCTCTATTCTCTAAATACGATCTTCTTCCGCAGGGCGGGGCGCATACCCCTATTCCTCCGAGTATAATTTGTCATAATACCAACGAATCGGGTTTTCGTATATGTATTTACTTATTTCATAATAGTCATCACGATTTCGAACAATGTGGTCAAAAAAGGATCGCTGAAAAATCTTATCCCCCACCGAGCCTCGCAATTGATTGATTTCTTTTGTGACTTGGTATTTTAGCCAACCAATTACTGTATCCGCCGTAGGGGAGGGGTTTCCCCTCCCATCATCCTTTACAATAGACAACAATATATGAATGTGGTTGGGCATGATGACATAACCATCCACAGATGTCCCAGGATATTTTTCGGATATTTTTTGTATCCATCCGTCCACGATTTTTCCGTAAGACGATAATTTCGGGAGGGGAGATCCCTCCCCTACGATTGTTGAGAGAATATTTTGTCTGTTTTTGGTGCATATTGTTAAAAAATACGCGCCTGTTGTGCTATAATCATATCCCTTTAATCGAGGATTTTTTCTTTTTGGCAAATCTTTTTTGTTTTCCATGTTTATCACCTACTCCATGATAACACAACAATATCTCTACTGAAGTTCGTTAGTGATCCGTAGGGGAGGCGTTTCGCCTCCCGTGGGTCTTAAAAAACGATTAATCATCGTTTTTCCCCTCAGGTAACCAAGCAGTAGGCGAAATGTGAATAGTGAAAAAGAGGGAACACCCCTCTTTTTCAGCGTTTTATTTTCTGCCAAAGAGGCGGGAGAAGAAGCCGCGTTTTTCGGTTTTTTCTTCTTTTTGAGGTTCTGCCGCCTTGGGCGCCACCTGTTCTGCGGGAGCAGGCGCAGGTGCAGGCATTTCTGCCACGGGAGCGGGCGCCACTTCGGGCTTGGGTGCTTCTGCGACAGGTGTAGAAACAGGTGCAACAGCAGGTACAGCTTCTGCCACCGCTTCCTGGGGCTTTTCGGCTTTGATTTTTTCCAGCGCTTCGGTGCCGCGGCGCTTACGGGTGCGGATGGGCATTTCCACCTCGTAGGCAGGGTCCAGCAGTTGGTCAATGGAAATACCAAACAGCTCCTTCAGCGCCACCAGCTTCAGCGCTTCGGGATAAGACTGACCGCATTCCCATTTATACACGGCTTGTCTTGACACGTGGAGGGCTTGCGCCAAGTCGTCCTGGGTCATATGGTTGGTTTTACGCAAACGAATCAGTTTTTCACAAAATTCCATTTTTTATACCTTCTTCAAAATTTCGTCTAAACCTTCAAGTTGTTCTTGTTTTTCTCTGTAAGACAGACAGGTCAGGTTATCCAGCCGCCAGCCGTCCTCCTCCAGCACCAAACGGAAGCTGACCGTACGGGTTTGCACTTGCCCCGTTTCGCGGTCGGTGATGGTGGCGGAGACAGTCAAAGTGGCAGAGGTGGCCTGTTTTTTCTCCTGCACCACCTCAAGGGTGGAATAGTCATACACAAAGGGGTCGGTTTGCTGGTGCAGACCTTCGTTTGACACCATCAGACAGAGAAAAATGCGGTCGTCAGGATCTTCTTCATTTACCTTATAATGGTCATAACAGTAAGCAGGTTTGACCAAGATGGTGCCGTCGGTACGCTTGTCAATGGCGTAGCGGATGAAATCCGCTGTGGCGGCATCGGAATATACGGTTTTCATGTACGCCTTGATATCGGACAGCTTTTGCAGCCCCAAGGCAGAGAGTGCTTCCGCGTCGGCTTCGGTGTAACTGCCGTCGGTGAAGCCGCCTTCTTTTTGGGGAATACCTTCTTCAAAAAACAGGCGGTTAAACACCAAGGCTTTTTTAAGAAGCGCCTCGCCTTCGCGGAGCAAAACCCCGTCTTCGGGGAGCGGCTCGCCGCCGCACCCAAAAAGGGTGCAGAGCAAAGCGCAAAGTAAGAGCAAGCAAAGATATTTTTTCATATCTTATTCTCCGTCATCCTCGCCAGCAGGCTCGGTTTCTGCTTCGGCTTGCGCAGTTTCTTCCACCTCGGGCAGATCCTCGCCTTCTTCAATAGAGGGCAGGTCGCCTTGGGCTTCAATAGACTCGGCTTCCTTTTCAATGTCTTCGTCTTTTTCCAGCTTGGCAAAGGTACGGATCTTGTCGCCCTGAGACAAACGCATGACGATGACGCCGCCAGCGGTTCTGGAATATACGGGAATCTTGTCCACAGGAGTACGGATAATGGTACCGTCGGTGGTGATGATCATAATGTCATCGTCTTCGGAAACGGTGGCAATAGATGCCAAAGTGCCGCTCTTTTCGGTGAGCTTATGACAGCAGACACCTTGACCGCCTCTGTTCTTCATGAGACGGAAGTCTTCAAAGTCGGTTCTCTTACCAAGACCCTGTTCGGTGAGAGTCAGCAGGGCTTTGCCTTCCTCAACGGGCGCCACGCCCACCACGTAGTCATCGTGGCGGAGACGGATACCGCGCACACCTCTGGCGGTTCTGCCCATGACGCGGACCTCCTGCTCGGAGAAGCGGACGGCGTTGCCTTGGCTTGTGGCGAGTACCAGCTCGTTCTGACCGTTGGTGTGGCGCACGAACAGCAGTTCGTCTCCTTCATCCAGGGAAATGGCAATCTTACCGCTCTTTCTCTGGTAGGTAAAGGCGCTGAGCTGGGTACGCTTGATGATACCCTTACGGGTAATCATGGTCAGATATTCTTCAGGCACAAGTTGGGCGATGGCAATGACGGCGGTCAGGTATTCGCCCTCGGTCAGCTCCAGAATGTTGGCAATGCTGGTGCCCTTGGCGGTACGGGAGGCTTCGGGAATGCGGTAGACCTTCTTGGTATACACGCGCCCCTTGTTGGTGAACATCATGAGCAGACTGTGGCTGTTGGCAACGATGACGTCTTCCACCCAGTCTTCTTCCTTGGTGGTCATGCCGATGATCCCCTTGCCGCCTCTGTTCTGGGCGGTGTAGGTGGTGGCAGGCATACGCTTGATGTAGCCCGTATGGGATACGGTAATCACGCAGGTGTGGCGTTCAATTAAGTCTTCCAGGTCAATTTCTTCGGTAGCGGCAACCAGTTCTGTGCGGCGCGCATCACCGAATTTGCGCTTGATTTCCAGCAGTTCTTCTTCCAGGATGTCCTGAATCTTGCTTTCGTCTGCCAAAATGCCTTCCAGTTCTTCTACGGTGGCTTTTAATTTTTCCAGACGTTCTTCAATTTTCTTTCTTTCCAGCCCCGACAAACGGCCCAGAGGCATTTCCACGATGGCTTGCGCCTGCACGTCGGAAAGACCGAAGGCTTCCATCAGCTTGGCTTTGGCGTCGGGAATGGATTCGGATTTACGGATCATATCAATGATTTCATCAATATGGTCAAGGGCAATCTGATACCCTTCAAAGAGATGCTGTTCCTTTTTCGCCTTGTTCAGATCAAACTGAGTGCGGCGGCGGATAATGCTTTCCTGGAAAGCAATGTACTCGTCTAAAATAGCAGGCAAGGGCATAACCTTAGGCTCGCCGTTGACCAGCATCAGCATATTGACCGCGCAGGTATCCTGGAGCTGAGAATATTTATAGAGTTGGTTTAAAATCACTTCGCCGTTGGCGTCTCTGCGGTATTCAATCACAATGCGCATACCGGCTCTGCCCGACTCGTCGCGGATGTCGGTAATGCCTTCAATACGCTTGTCTTTCACCATGTTGGCGATGCTTTCCACCAGCATACTTTTATTGACGCCGTAGGGAATTTCGGTCACCACGATTCTGCGGTGATCGTCTTCCACGGTGGCTCTGGCTCTCACCATCACCTTGCCCTTACCCGTGGTATAGGCTTGGAGCATTCCCACAGAGCCGTAAATGATACCGCGGGTAGGGAAGTCAGGGCCCTTAATATAGAGCATCAGCTCTTCCACAGAGCATTCGGGGTGGCGCATACGGTGAATGGTGCCGTCTACCACCTCAGACAGATTGTGAGGGGGAATGTTGGTGGCCATACCTACCGCAATACCCACGGAGCCGTTGAGCAGAATATTGGGGAAGCGGGAGGGCAGGACGGTGGGTTCTTTGCGGGTATTGTCAAAGTTGCCTACGAAAGGCACTACATCTTTTTCAATATCTCCCATCATCATGTCCGCCATTTTGGACATTCTGGCCCCGGTGTAACGGTAAGCCGCCGCGCCGTCGCCGTCCACGTTACCGAAGTTGCCGTGGCCCTCTATCAGAGGATAGCGAAGAGAGAAGGGCTGCGCCATTCTGACCATGGTCTGGTATACGGAGGCATCGCCGTGAGGATGGTAGCGACCCAGCACATTACCGACGGTGGTCGCGGATTTACGGAAGGGTTTATCGTAGGTCAGATGGTCCTCATACATTGCGTAGAGGATTCTTCTCTGGCCGGGCTTCATACCGTCTCGCACGTCGGGCAAAGCGCGGCTGGTAATGACGCTCATGGAATATTCGATAAAAGAAGTTTTCACTTCCTTTTCCATGTTGCGGGGCACTATTTTTTGGTCTTCAAACAGAATACTGTCTGTATCGTTTCTATGTTTATCCATTTTTTCACACTCTCTTAAATATCAAGATTGGTGGCGAACTTGGCGTTTTGTTCAATAAATTCGCGGCGGGGCTCTACGTCGTCACCCATGCAAAGGGAGAAAATCTCGTCGCAACGGATGGCGTCGCCGATCTCCACGCGGAGCAGGGTTCTGTAAGAGGGGTCCATGGTGGTTTCCCACAGCTGTTCTGCGTCCATTTCACCAAGACCTTTGTAGCGTTCTGCTTCCGCTCCGGGGCCCAGCTCTTCAAAGCAACGGTCTCTTTCCGCATCGCTGAAGGCGTAGCGGATCTGCTTGCCCTTATGCACCTTGTAAAGAGGCGGTTGCGCCAGGTAGACGTGGCCGTCTTCGATGAGCTGTCTCATATGGCGGAAGAAGAAGGTCAGCAAAAGAATACGAATGTGGGAGCCGTCTACGTCCGCATCCGCCATGAGAATGATTTTGCCGTAGCGGAGCTTGGAAATATCAAATTCTTCGCCAATGCCGCATCCCAGCGCCTGGATGATGGGAATCAGAGACTGGTTGGAGTAGACCTTGTCCAGACGGGATTTTTCAACGTTAAGCACCTTACCTCTCAGCGGCAGAATGGCTTGGAAACGGCTGTCGCGTCCGTCCTTTGCGGAACCGCCTGCGGAGTCACCCTCTACCAGATAGAGCTCTGTCAGGTCGGTGCGTTTTTCCTGGCAGTCTGCCAGTTTACCGGGCAGGGTAGAGCCTTCAAGCACGGACTTTCTTCTGGTCAGTTCTCTTGCCTTGCGCGCCGCTTCTCTTGCGCGGTTTGCCGCCATGGCTTTTTCCAAAATCATTTTGCCCGAGGCGGGATTTTCTTCCAGATATTCGGAGAGCTTGGCAGAAACGGCGTTTTCCACCAGAGTACGGATGTCGGAGTTGCCCAGCTTGGCTTTGGTCTGGGATTCAAACTGCGCATCGGTAAGCTTGACGCTAATGACCGCGCAAAGACCCTCGCGCACGTCTTCGCCCGAAAGGTTCTTATCGTCGCCCTTCAGCACGCCTATCTTTCTGGCGTAGTCGTTTAGCACCTTGGTCAGCGCAGACTTAAAGCCCGTTTCGTGGGTACCGCCTTCGATGGTGGACATATTGTTGGCAAAAGAAATAATGGTTTCATTGTAGCTGTCATTGTACTGCATTGCCACTTCTGCCACGGAATCGCCCTTTTCGGCTTTCATGTAGATGACGTCGGGGTGAATCTTGGCGGCGCGCTTGATCTGGTTGAGATAGTCCACAAAGCTGGTAAGGCCACCCTCATAGCAAAGGTCGTCTTCTCTCTCCAGTCCCGGACGGGTATCACGGAGCAGGAAGCGCACCCCTGCATTGAGGAATGCCTGCTCGCGGAGGCGGGTGAGAATGGTCTCGTAGTCAAAGACGGTTTCTTCAAAAATGGTAGGGTCGGGCTTAAAGCGCACGTAGAGACCGTGTTGATCGGTCTCCCCCTCGCATTTGAAGGGCTCGGTCACATGACCTCTGGAAAAGCCGATAGAGTATTCGTGACCGTCTCTGCGGTTTTTCACGTAGAGCCACTCGGACAGAGCGTTTACAACAGACGCGCCCACACCGTGGAGCCCACCTGCAATTTTATAGCCTTCACCGCCAAACTTACCGCCTGCGTGGAGCTTGGTATATACCACCTCCAGAGTAGGCAGACCCATTTGTTGGTTCATCCCCGAGGGAATACCTCTGCCGTCGTCTTCTACCGACACGCTGTTGTCGGGATGGAGCGTCACATAAATGCAATCGCATACTCCTGCCAGCGCTTCGTCAATGGAGTTATCTACGATTTCATACACCAGATGGTGCAGACCTCTGATAGAGGTGGTACCGATATACATACCGGGGCGTTTCCGCACAGCCTCCAATCCTTCCAGCACCTGAATCTGACTGTCATTATAAGCGGTTGCATCAATTTTGGTTTCCATACGTTGGACCATTCCTTTCAAAAAATGGAAAAAATTTGTCTTTATATCTCCCATTTCCGCATTTGCGGAAATGGATTTCATC
>JAZOBX010000369.1:0-4643 GCA_045596205.1 Eubacteriales bacterium
GGATGGTGTTGAGCACAGTCTTATAGGTCACGATTTCGCCCGAAAGGATAATTGCCGACTCGGTAGCGCGGACAATTCTGCCTTCCTCGTATACATAAGTATACTCTTTTTTTGCGAAAATGTCAATAGTACGGACGATATTCCCCTGCCCATCGTAGACATATTTATATCGGGCGATTTCGACACCGCTTGCGTTTTGCCATACCTCACCCGTCATCTGACCCGTGCTGTTATAGATGGCTTTCATTGTGTCGCCGTTGGCGTAGGTCATCTGCTTGAGTCTGCCGTTGCCGTTTTTGTAAGTATATCTGATCAAAGGCTTGGTTTTGCCTTCTATGCCAATAGATGCAAGATTATGGAACGCATTGTAGGCAAGGGCATACTTCATGCCGTCGCCGCGTGCGATCTGGGTCATGTTGTCAAAGGCATCGTAAGAATAGGATACGGTTGCCATAGGATCAGATTCATACTGAATATTTTCGTTTTCGGCTTTGATGAGATGGCCTTCTTCGTCTCGCAATGCAGCAATGCTTGTTACCTGAGTGGTTCTGCCCGAAGCGTCATACTCGTATGCCGTTTTGTTACCAAGTCGGTCGATGACTTCCTCGTTGCGGGAAGTATCCTCGTTCACGGTGTAAAGCGTTGTGTTGCCGCTTGCGTCCGTCTCACAAACGAGATCATTGCCGTCCTCATCAAAGGCAAAGGCGCGGTACAGCGTACCAAGCTCGCCGTCGGTGTAAGTGGTCTCGGTCAAGGTGTTGCCAAAAGCATCCTTTACTTCCTCAAAGGCAGGGGTAGTGTCTTCGGCTTCGACGGTGCTTTGCGTTGCTTCATCATCTACGAATGTCGTGTCTTCTGCGCTAAAATCGGAAGCGGGGAGATCTGTTTCAAGACTGTTGCGGACAAGCTGAATGCCGTCAAAGTAGGCAACTCCGCTGTTATAGCCGTAGTCACAGTAGATGTGGATATACTGCACCTTTGCATATTTGCTCTTAGAAAACTGCACGGTGGCAAACTGCCATTCTTCGGTGCAGGGCGAAAAGTCTGCTGTAAATTCCTCACTGCCGTATTCCTTCATAAGCGTATCGTTATACTTAACCACTGCGCGCAGTCGGAAGGTGGGAGCAGACACGCCGTCTCTGTCGTGAGTCGGAAGCCCCCAGCCCTTTGCCCAGCCCGAAAGCGTAAAGGTTTCGCGGGTGGCGCGCTCCTTGCGCACAGCCGGGGCTTGGTAGGCGTAGCTATCCTCGTTCACGTCGCCGCAGATCATTAGGCATTGGCTGCCGCTAAAGCAGGTGTCTTGGGTGTAGGCGCTGCCGTCAGTCATAGTCCAGCTCGTAGTGCCTTCAAAGTTACCGTTTGTAAGCATGTTATATTCGTTGGCAAAGGGGCTGTCCTCCAGCTGTGCCGCATCTACGTGTAGCTCACCCTTGCCATTGACAAGAATTTGTACGTTGACGCTTTCCTCACTGCCAAGGGTAAAGGGCACGGCAAGGCGCATGTATTGGTATTCTCCCTGGACAAGGCGTTCGCTGATACCAAGCACGTTGCCTGCGCTGTCTGTGACACGAAGATATACGCCTGCATGATCACTGCCGCTGAAAGAGGAGAAGGGGTGCAGATACGCAGAGAAGGTGTATTGCCCGGCAGGCAGTACGTCTGTACTCTGGAAGACGCCGTTTGCCATGCACTCCGCTTGCTTGGATTGCAGGCGGAACGCCTTTATGCCATATTTGGCCATACCTTCAATTGTGATAGTCGAGATAGCAAAATCCTCTGCATTGTCTGCCATGCCTGTCCAAGACGCATAGCCTTCAAAACTGTGATTCTTTAAGAAGTTGTTGGAGCGGCTGACGGTACCTATACCGCCCTCGCCTGCATAGGGATGAATACCGCTTTCCTTGCTTTCTACGCCGATATTGCCTGTGTCTTCGGTATATGCGTACTGGCTGATAACGTTACCTTCATCGTCAAAGGTGTAAACAGTTCGAATGACGTGATCCTCGGTTTCCCCTTCTGCCACATCCTTGGGCTCTGTGGTGGTCACAAGAGTTCTTGCGGAAGCCGCAGAGTAGTCGTAGGCGGAACTTGCGCCCATCGTGTCATTTGTGCCGTATTCGGTCACGCTTGCTACGCGGTCTGCCGCGAAGGTATAAGCCACCTTATAGACCACGATGCCGCTTGTATCCAAAAGTGTGACGCTTTGAGGCTTGCTTTCAGCGTAGGCAATGACAGCTTTTCTGTCGTCGGGATATTTGATGGCGGTCAGCAGATTGTCCGTATACGTATATTCCATCTTCGCACCGCCGGGGGCTGTAATAGAGGTAAGCTCGCCGTTTGAATAGCCAAGGAAGAACTCTCTGCCCGCACCGTCGGTGACGGTGGTGATGCGATTATCGGTATAGGTGATCTCCATGAAGTTGCCCGAAGCATCGGTGATTTTCACCAGTCTGCCGTTTTCGTCAAAGAGATAGGTATCGTCGCCTTGCTTGAGGGTATGTTTACATGGGTCATACAGCAGACCGCCGTCCTCTACGTCCTCATACAGGTGGTAGCATTGGGAGTTGTTGTCAAAGCATACGCACTCACAGCCCTCTTTAAGATACGTTTCCTCGCCGTTTTCGTCGATATACACATAGCCCTGATACGTTTCATTTTCGTGGCAGAATTCCAGCGGCATGACACTTTGCATCAGATTGAGCCTGAAGCCATGACCTACCTTCATTGGCGCAAAGGAAGCGGTGTGCAGTCCGATTTCGCTGTTTTGCGTATACGCGCTGTCCGAAAGGGCACTGTTATACAAATGCTTAACGGTAACAGGCATTCTGTTGCCCGACCATGCAAAATCCTCGCATTCAAACATCAGGTTCCCGCATTGCAGGTCAATACTGCCTTGGCCGAATCTGCCGAGCGAATGGGTATGGGTGCGGTAAGAGGGATTGACACCGTAGCTCGACTGATAGGTGACGATCAACTTCGGTGCATACGTGCCGCTGTAACGGCTGCCGTAAAGCGTAATGCTATTGTTGCAGCAGTTTTCCTCGTCCAGCATTTTTAAAACGAGATTTCTTGTGGCATCTTCGCCTCGGTTGACCTGATCAAGAAGCGTAGTGATGTCAAAGGTGTAGGTAATGGGAGCGCCGTTTTCGGTGCTACCCACCTTCATCTTGGCAAAATCAATGAGATTTTCGTCGTCGGTGGGGGTATAGCTATCCTCGCGGATGTCCTCTGTGACGCTAAAGAGCCCGATTTTGGGACACTCCTCGCAGGCGGCTACGCCGCTAAACTGCGCAAAGACAAGCTCTGCCTTTTGGATGCGAGGATTATGGGGAAGTGTAGGCATTTTTAGTTGCATATACATGCGCTGTATGTTGCAACAGCCGTCGCCGTTACCCGTAGTGCCCACAGTATGGCGCGCACTGCTGTAAAGAGTGCCGTTGTCGTAGCTGTAGGTCGTCATGGCATTTGAGCCGGAAAGCTTGATCTGCGGGTCAATGACAACAGGGAATGCTCTACCTTCTGCATTGATGAAATCCGCATCTGCCAAAACCGTCAGATGAACGAGACTGTCGCTCACAGGCTTCACCTCATACGAAACGGCGTGGGACGAGACACCGTTTGCATCGTACATAAACGGTGCGGGAATGCAAAACGCTTCCTCGCCCGTCTCAAGGCTCAAAAAGACGATGCGCTTCCTGCCTTTCTCAAATTTGGCGGTGACGTTTTCGCAAACGATGGAAAAGGGGTAGCGGTAGGCTGTCGCCTTCTCGCGGATCACAATATTTTCCTTCACACCGTCGCACTCTACCGAGTATTCGTAGTCCGCGCCCTTTTCCACCTCTGCATACGTTAAAACGTCTGCAATGCCGCCATCGCTCTCTTTTTGACAAAGCGCGGGCAAAATGCCCTTGTTTTTGTTTTTCTTGCTTTTGCGGGCATAGACAGTCACGCGATGCATGCCCTGTTCCATAGAAAACAGCTCGTCGTTTTCTTCCTCACGGCTGAATTTTGCCACAAATTCGTGCTTTTTGCAAACAAAGTGCTTGCCGTCGCTTTCCTCGGTGAGCTTGCTTTCTGCTTCCTCAAAGGCGCGTGTTTCGTCATCAAACACGTGAACAGGCGAGGGATAAAAAACGGCTTGTGTCATACCGTCGCCCAGGGAAAAGACCTTGCGATCCTTTCCCCTGAGTGTGCGGATCTCCTTCATTTGCTTGCTTTTTTTCGTTTTATGCACAGGTGAAGCCATCTCGAAATGCGCGGCTTCAGAGGATGCATCCGCATTGCTTCCTTGCAATGCGGTCAAATGTTCGGGCGCCAGATAAAGCTCTTCTTCCGCGCCCATTTTTTTGGTTTCCATAATAAAATCCTTTCTTTTGTTTTAAATTTTTGTTTGTGTTTGTTTGTTTTTTGTATGTTCTTTGCAGCTGCAAGCAAAGTATAAACTCTAACGTGGACAACAACTGTCTACGTTGAAAAATATTTTTATAAAAGGAAACTGTCTCACTACGCCAAACAAAAGTGACTAAAAAGAACAAAAAAAGAAAACCTTTCGGTTTTCCTTAAAATATTCAGTTTGATATATGGCGCCCCAATTCCAATCCGGCAATCTTTTTGCAAAAAAACAGCCGCGCCCGAAAGCGCGG
>JAZOBX010000370.1:0-3263 GCA_045596205.1 Eubacteriales bacterium
ATACGCCAGGCTATAACAAGAGCTATTGCCGACCAGGCAAGAACCATCCGTATCCCCGTACATATGGTAGAAACCATTCATAAGGTGTCCCGTACTGCCCGCGAGCTTCAGCAGGAAAACGGCAAAGACCCCACCCCCGAGGAAATCGGGCGTGTTCTTGGTATGTCCGCCGAGCGCGTACGCGATATTATGAAGATTGCCCAGGAACCCGTGTCTCTTGACAAAACCGTCGGAACGGATGAAGACAGTACCCTGGCAGATTTCGTGGAAGATACCGAATCCATTACGCCTACCGAAAGCGCCAATTTTGCTTTGCTGCGCGAACAGCTCCGCAACGTCCTTCACACACTCACTCCCCGAGAGGAGCAGGTGATCCGCATGAAATTCGGCTTGGATGACGGCAAAGAGCAAACCCTCAAAGAAGTGGGAATGCATTTTAACGTCACCCGTGAACGTATCCGCCAGATCATCATGAAGGCGCTCCGCAAGCTCCGCCATCCTTCCAAAGCCAAATATTTGAAGGATTATATAGAGTATTAATGAACTTTTTCCAAATAATGCCGTGTCATCATTGACATTGCACACTTTCTATTGTATAATAAGCCTATTAAATGTCATATAATCGGAGGAAATCCCAATGAAAAAGTATCTTCTTTTGGTGCTGTGTCTTTGTATGCTTTGCACCACCCTTGTCGGTTGTGGCAAAAGCAGAATTGAAGAAGCCGAAGATATTGTCAATAATACCAACCTCAACAAAGGCAGAGACAAAGTCTCTCTGAACTTTTATCTGATGAGTGAAAGTGCCGTTGATCCCGTGGCATTGGCTGAAATGCAAAGCCAGTTCAACAAGATCATTGAAGCCAAATACAATACCCACGTTGTCTTTACCATCGTTCCCCCCGAAGAATATGAATCTGTTTTAGCTACGCGCTTTACCCAGGCGGAACAAAAAGCACAGGGCTCCGTTCCCCTTGAAGGTACCGATTATCCTGCTATTGAGAATAAGCAGCTGGACATTTTCCTCAGTACCAGTTACGAATCTCTGAAAACCAACGTCCAAAGTGGCAGACTGGCCGATATTACCGCCCTTCTTTCTACCAAATGGCGTGAATTTTCCAATGCAAAAGCCCAAAAAGAAGTGCTCAGTGATAAAGGTGAAGTCATTGTCAAATACAATCCCACCATCAGCGAAGTGCTGATGAGCTCCTCCTTCTTCTGCACGGAACTCTACGAAAACGATTTCTCCACCACCGCAGAGAGAACCGAAGTATACTACGGTGTACCTTGTTCTTATCCTGTTGGTGAATATAAGTATCTGGTTGTCCACAAGGAATATGCCGACCGTTTCTTCTTGGCAGATAACTTCAAAGCAGACGTGTCTGCCCTTGATGCCAAAGAAAAAGCCCTTGCCGCTGTCACCAAGCTGGAGGCAGAAATCACCAAACTGGGTTTGAAACCCCTTGATTATATCAAGCAGGTAACTGGCAACTACGAAGATCGCATTGACTTGCAGTTTGACGAAAACCAAGCCGAATACTACGTTTGCGTTCTTGAAAAGCCCACCATTACCTATGAAGAAATCTGCTCTGCTATGCTCTGCGTTTCCAGCTACAGCAAGAACGTGGAACGTTCCTTTGAGGTTCTCTATGAACTGAACGTCAACCCCGAACTCCATACCATTCTGCAATACGGCGCCGCAGGCGTGACCTACAACTTTAACAACAAAACCAAAACCGTCTCCCTCATTGACGGTGCGCCCTCTTACGAAATCAACCTGAAATACACAGGCAACTACTTCAACATTTATCCCATCGCTCCCGAAGATGAAGGCATGACCGGTTATGAGCATCTTATCAATGCCAACCATCAGAATGCCGACGCCACCTGCAAAGGCGTTGTGGTACACAAAACTTACCTTTCCCGTGATACTCTTGGCAAATACATCTTCCGTATGTTCAGCGATGCCATTGCCGCAGGCGCAGAATCCACCACCGACGCTCTGGGTACCTACGTCACCATCGGCAGCAAAAAGGTCACCTATAAAGAGCAGGAATACGATGTCCTCTACCGCGCCGAACAAACCACAGGTAAAAAATCCACCACCCTTACGATGGAATGCACTCTGGACGGTGTTGTTCGTACCGTGAAAGTGACAGCCAACATCGTGGATTCCGGTTACAGTTTCAAAGTTAGTTACATAGCAGACGGCGTAACCCTCAGCTCTGCCGAATTTGCTACTCTTCCCAACGGTAATAAATACAATTTTGATTACACTTTCCAAGGCGCTGATGAAAATTACGTTGGCACGATGACCGTTTCTGCCGCTGACTACAGCGCAGGTGTAAAACTGTCCGTTGACAAACAAACCATCACCATTACCCAGGATTTCGCTCCCACCATTGAGCAGATTCAGGAAATTGACGTTTCCATCAATTTGGTTATGGACGAATTTTTGTCTGCTCTCGACATGTTTATGGTTGATTCCAACACTAAACTGACGGTCTCCGCCTTTGGCTTTACCTTGCCTGAAGAATCCTGACACAATGATAAGCGAAAGACCTGACGTTTTGTCAGGTCTTTCTTTATTTCACTGCGAATGATACTATCAAGTGCAACACTCTTACGAGCGTATAAACATTTTTATCTGAAAACCAAATTCCAAGAGGTAAACAAGTTGAAAAAAGCAAAACTCGCATCCCTTTTCATGATCATCACCCTCGTTTCTTTTTTAGGCTTTATTATTGAAAATATTTGGCTCGCCTACTCTTACAGCGCCATCAACAACCGTAATATGTTTTTTCCTTTTCTTTTAGGCTATGGCCTTGCCGTTGTGGCGTTATACTTTCTCTTTGGCACACCCCAAGCCCCCCATCTGCTTTGTCGGGATATTGCTTTCCGAAAAAATGTATCCAAAGTCATTTTCTATTTTCTCGCTGTCTCTCTTTGCATCATGGTGGGAGAATGGGCAATGGGAACTTTTGTGGAAAAGGTGATGGGATTTGTTTGGTGGGACTATACCCGACTCCCCCTGAGTATCACCAAATACACCTCTGTCCCCACCACTGTAGCATTTGCCACCGGTATTTCGCTGTTCATGGGCTTCATCTTTACGCCCCTTTACGAAATCTTTACCATAAAGAGCAAAAAATGGTTTCGTGTCCTTGCATACAGTTTGTTCTTTTTGATGGTGGCTGATTTCATTCACAGCACCGTCTATATGTGTGAGCACCATACCACTTTTAAACTGTGGGAATACGTTTGGT
>JAZOBX010000371.1:0-4409 GCA_045596205.1 Eubacteriales bacterium
CACAGACCGACAGGGCTCCGATCCGACTTGGGACAGACAACCCCCCACAGCCGAAGCCACCCGCCACTATATGAGTGATATCGGAAGGGCAGCAAAAAAAGCCTACGATAAAGCTTTTTTGTGGCACCAAAACGATATTCGTCGGTTTTGTGAATCCCGAGGCGTGGGCTTTTTCTCCGTCTCCACTCATCAAAGTATAGAAGAAATGCTCTTTCTGAAAGCCACAGAAGCGAGGTTAATCAAGTGACGTTTCAAAACCCTGCAGGATTATGGCTGCTATTTGGCATCCCATTGCTTGTTTTGCTGTATCTCCTGCATTCGCGCCGTGAAAAGCGGCTGGTATCCAGCACCTACGTGTGGAAGCTCAGCGAACGCTTTTTGAAGCGAAAAAACAAACTCAGCCGCTGGCACAAATTGCTTTTGCTGCTTGTGCAGATGCTGGCGGTGCTGACCCTTTCTCTTGCCATATCCAAACCGGCTCTCGCGGTAGGCGTGGCAAAAGACTATATTCTGCTTTTTGACACCTCCGTCAGTATGCGCACCCAAAACGAGGAAGGCGTCACCCGTCTTGACGAAGCCAAAGCCAAGGCAAAAGAACTGCTGGTAGAAGTCTCAAAAGGCAACCGCATCACCGTCATCCTGCTGGGCGAGGAAGCCACGGTTCTGGCAAACCGCTCTTCCGACGAAGGCATGATTGAACTGGCTCTGCAGCATCTTCGCTGTGGAAAAGGCTCTGCCTCCGAGGAAGAAGGCTTTGCCTTGGCAAAATCCATTGCAGAGCAGTGTCAAAACCCCGCCGTCATTTATTATACCGACCGCCCTTCTCAGGACAAACTCTACCGCCCCTTCTTTACGGTAGTGGATTGCTCTGTGAGAGCAGAAAAATGGAACTTGTCGCTCTCTGATATGACCGCTGCCAAAGCAGAAGACGGACTTGCATTTTCCGCCTCGCTTCTGACAAGCCAAAGCGGAACATTCACCGTGGCGCTTGCCGTCGACGGCCGCACCCTTGATGCCCTTACCCTTACCGCAGAAGCCACCCGCCCCCAAACGGTCACCTTTGCCTATCCTTCCCAAACCTACGGCTATGCGGAAATCTATGTGGAAGCAGAAGACGGCAATGTAGAAGACAACCGCGTGGCCATCACTCACCCCCATCAAACGAGAAGACAAGCCTTGCTTGTGAGCCAATATCCCCTCTTTATTGAAACGGTGCTAAGCGTGATGCAGGGCTGGGACGTGGTGGTCACCACCTCGCCCACAGACAGCCATCTGGAGCCCCATTCGGGCTACGACCTCTATATTTTTGACAGTATCACGCCCCCCGAATATCCCACCGACGGCTCTGTTCTCACCGTGAATACAGACGAGCTGCCGGGCGGTGTCCTTTTGGGAGACGCGGTCTATGAAGAAGCCGGCATACTTCCAAGCCACAGTTCGCCTTTCACAGAAAATATCACGCTGGAAAACGTGGCCCTCAGTACCTACCGCCCCCTTCTTGCCAATGCCACATGGGATATCCTGCTCACCTGCCATGATGAGCCCGTGATGATTTCCAGACAAATGGCAGAAGGCGTGCGCTACACTTGTATCTCTTTTGATCTGCACCATAGCAACCTGCCTGCAAATTACAACTATTTCCCCTTGCTCTCTGCCGTGATATCTGCCAGTGCGCCCAAAACGGTAGACAGCCATCTCTATCTCGTGGGAGAAGAAGTCACCTTCTCTAAACTCCCCCGTTCCATTGGCGTGGAAGTGCTGTATCCAAACGGTACCAAACGCCAGTTGTCTTTTGAAAACGGTGTCTCCCGTCAAGTGTTCCATCAGGCAGGCGTGTATACGGTCTTGCAGCATTTTGAGGGGGGTATCACCGAAAAAACCTATTTTTGCATGGAAATTTCTGCCGATGAATGGGCAAGCGCGCCCGTGTCGGGTCTGCCCGATATCCTGCCCGCAGAGGCAGATGAAGGGCAAAAGGCCACCTCGGATATTTCTCTCTATCTTGTGGCGGCGGCGCTTTTGCTTTTGATTTTGGAATGGGGGGTATACTACCGTGAAAAATGTTAGTCTCCTCTTTGACCGCCCCCTTTTGCTCCTTTGTATTCTGCCTGCCCTTGCGCTTGTGTGGCTTCCTTTTCTGTTTCTTTCTTCCGCTAAGCGGAAATCTGTTGCCACCCTTCTGTCTTTTTCTCTGCGCACCCTTGGGGTGTCCCTTTTGGTTTTGCTCCTTTCGGGTATGCACTTTGTGTTTCCTAAAAATCGGCAGTCGCTGATGATTTTGATGGACTTTTCCCAAAGCACCAAGGGCATCCATGCCGACGTGCTTTCCACCGCCCAGTCTCTCTTGGATCTCACCAAAGATCAAAACGAGGTGGGCGTGCTGGCGTTTGGCTATAACCAGATTTATACTGTCAAAGCGGGCGCATCCAACCGCATTACCGTCAGCGAAACGCCCCTCTCTGATGCCACAGACCTGGCAGCCGCCATTGCCTATGCCGAAGACCTTATGCCCGACGGCAATGGAAAACGCATCATTCTCCTGACCGACGGCAAAGAAACCGACGGAGATGCCCTTTCTCTTGCAGAGCAACTGGGACATTTGGGCGTCAGAATTGACGCGGTATATTATAATACCGCCACATTGCTTGAAAAAGAGATCCAGCTTTCTCTTGTCAAAGCCCCCGAAACGGCCTTTTTAGGGGAAGAGCTGACCTTTGGCGTGGAGGTAGACAGCCTTTCTGCGGGAGAAGCGGTGCTGTCGCTGATGGAAAACGGCGTCTCTATTGCCGGAAAGAGTTTTTCTCTCCAAAAAGGAAAAAATGCCCTCACTTTAAACTATACTCCCACCTCCACGGGCGAGCATATCTATCAACTGGTGATTGGCGGCGCGGAAGACACGCTCTTTGATAACAACTTTGGTGGCGCTGTTGTGCGTGTCAGCGAAAAGCCGAGTATCCTTCTGATTGCATCAAGCGGGGAAGATATTGGTTTCTTCACCTCGCAGATCACCGATACGGCAAACCTTACCGTTGTTTCCCCCAGCCACGTACCCCAAAATTTGGCAGACCTTCTTCTCTATGACGAAGTGATTTTGGTCAACGGCTCCTGCGATGAACTGCCCCACGGCTTTGATGGGCTCCTTGATATATATATAAAGAAAAACGGCGGCAGTCTGCTGACGGTAGGCGGCAACAAAACCTACGTGTTCGGCAATATGAAAAACACCGCCTTTGCAGAATTTCTGCCCATTGACTTTACCTACAATAAGATCACCAGTCAGCGCAACATGGCGGTTGTGTTTGTTATCGACTGCTCCAGCAGTATGAACAATATCCCCGAACAGCTCAATCTTCCCAAAAACGGCGTCATTCTCAGTCTGGATACCCTTGGTATCAACGACTATGCAGGCATTGTGTCCTTTAGCGGCTCTGCCCGGGTGGCTTGTAAAATGACCCAAACCACCCCCGCAGGCATTCAGGATTTGAAAAAAGCCGTCTCAGGCATTCAGATCAGCTCTGGCACCAACTATAACCAGGCGTTTGCTCTGGCATACGAGCAACTGAAAACCGTGGATGCCGTCTCCAAACACGTGGTCTTTCTCTCCGACGGCCAACCCGGCGACAGCGGATACGAAGATACCGTCTCCGAGATGTATGCGGAAGGCATCACCGTAACCACCATCGGCCTGCGCTACGATTCCGCCGTTCTGGACTCCCTTGCCGCGCTGGGGGGCGGCAGATATTACTATGTAGACGATGCCTACACTCTCCCCGGCATTATGCAAAGCGAAACCGCATCTGTCTCGGTCGATCCTATGGTGCTGGGCAGGTTTTATCCCAAAGTGGCGCAAAGCAGTACCCTTACCAAGCCCCTTGGCAAAACCCCCGACATCCCCTATATCACGGGATACGTGGGAAATAGCGTCAAAAACGGTGCCACCGTCTGCCTCTCCACCACCTACGGCGATCCCCTCTACGTCACCTGGGGATACGGAAAGGGCAATGTTTCTTCCTACACCAGCGACCTTGGCGGTGCTTGGTCAAAGGAATGGACGGAGAATATCATCGGGCAATGGCTTGCCTCGCAGATGGTCAAAGTCAACGTGGCGAAAGAAAAAGCCACCCAGCCCTTCGCCCTTAGTTTGACGCCGCAAGGCAAAACCGCCTCCCTCACCGTGGAAACCCATCTGCCCCTTTTGGGAGAAACCGTGTCTCTTCTGGTTACGCTAAACGGCGCCACCCTTTTTGATGCCCCTCTCACCAAAGCGGCAGACGGTATCTTTGAAGGAGAAATCCCCACAGAACAAGCAGGTGTCTACCGTCTCACCTTCTTTTACCGAGACGGAGAACAGCAACTGCTCTCAGACCTTACCGCCTATCATGTGGTTTCTAAGTCGGATCGTAGCCATG
>JAZOBX010000372.1:0-5265 GCA_045596205.1 Eubacteriales bacterium
AATAATGGCAAGGGCCATCAAAAGAAATTTTACACGTTGTTTATTCACAAAAAACTCCTTCGCTGTGTCAAAGTGTTAGGGCAGGGAGAAAACTGGAAAGCATCACCAAAAGCAGTGAAGTCACGAAAAATCCCACGTCCACGGGAGAGTTGTCCCCCACGCCAAAAATCGACAGGATAGCCCTGACGGGAGCAATGATAGGCTCGGTCAGACACGCCAGAAGAAAGGGAAAACCGCCCTCCTCGTCTGCGCCAAACCAACCGAGAATCACTCGCAGAAACATTGCCCACAGCAGCACGTCCAGCAAAATTGACACAATGCGACAAATCACATACAAAAAGTACTGCACGAAAAAACCTCAGCTAAAAAATCAGTTTTCGCTTTGGGCTGTCACCGCGTCAGACACGTCTACGTTGTCGGGGGTGATAATGTAAGTGGTGAGGGTCACCTTTTTGATCTGCCCGCCAATGGAATAGGCAACGCCGCTGAGAAAGTCAATGATGCGGCGCACCACTTCTCTCTGGGTGTTTTCCACGTTGAGAAACACGGTGCAGCCTGCCACCAGATAGTCGGCAATGGTAGACACCTCTTCGAACTGCATGGGCGCGATGACCTTCAGCTCAATGCTGTGGCTTCTTGCGGGGGTTGCTTCTTCTTCGGCCATAGGCTCGGCGGTCACCTCGGGCGCAGCCAAAGGATCGGTGTCGTAGTAGCCGTCGCCTTGCAGAATGTTATTGCTCTTTCTTCCTAAAAAACTCATTTCATACCTTCCTTTCGGATGCGTCATCGGAATATGTAGTAGTGTAGCACACTTCTTTGTCAATCAAAGGGGAAAACGGGCGAAGCCCAAAAATCAGCAAGCGCCAAGAGAATGGAGATAGTCAAAGCTGTCTTTGAGGCATGCAAAGGGATCTCTGCCGTAGCAGTTGTCCTGCTCCACGAAGGCGTAGGAGGTTCCCGCATCCTCCAGAGCGGACAAAATGGCGGGATAGTTCTGTACGCCCTTGCCCACGGGTGCGAAGTGATTTGTGCCTTCTTCAATGTCTTTGAGATGCACGCAGTAGAGTCTGTCGTGCAGACGGCGAATTTCTTCTACGGGGTCTGCGCCGCCTCTCTGTACCCAGTGCAGGTCCAAGGTAAAGCCCAGCTCGTCGGGAGAGAACTGCGCTGCAAGATAGTCCATCACCGACACATCGCCCACCTTCAGAAGATACTCTCTGTCGTGGTTATGATACATCAGGTGCAAGCCTGCCTCTTTATAAACGGGAGCAATGGGTCTCACCGCATCTGCAAAGGCAGGTGCGATGATCTCGGGGTCGGGATGCTCCGCAAACAGTCCGGGCATAGAGCCAAAGCCCACCGCCTTGCAGCCGAAACGGTGATGCTCGTCTGCCACCGCTTTGGGCTCCTTTAACATTCTTTCGGTGTTATAGTGGGTCAGGTCGCAGGTCAGCCCCGCTTTTTTCAGCATGGGCAGAAGCTCTTCGGGGGTATAGGGGCAAGTGCCCGATACCTGTACGGAAGTGTATCCTATATCTGCCACACGGCAAAGAGTTTCCTCCAGAGCGGGCAGGGTCTTGGTAAATTCTCTCACGGTAAAGAGTTGCGCGCCGATTTTCATTTGTTTTCACCAAGCCGCAAAAGCGGCGTACCCTTTTTGTAAACTTGCTCAAGATATATTATCCGTCAAAACCGCGCAAAAGTCAATAGATAACAGAAGAATTTTTCTTTTTGGTGTCTGCAAAAAGGATTTTTCTCATTTTGCCGCAGTTCCTTTTGCCACAAGGAAAAGATGAATATTTTGTGACCAAAAACCGCAAAATTGCCAAGAAAAACGAAGGGTTGTCAAAACATTTGGTTTTATTGCCCAAAAGGAAAATAATTTTTTGTGAAGTATGTTTCTTGACGGCAAATATATTCTTTGATAAAATAAAGGCAAGAAGGGAGATGCATAGGCATCAAACTCAAATTATTTTTTAAAGGAGATACTCTTATGAAACTCAGACGCATTGCTCTGGTTCTCGCTCTGGTTGCCCTCCTGGTAGTCGGCTTGGCTTCTTGTGTGAAACCTCCCCAAGGTGGCACCACCAATCCTCCCCAAGGCACCACCGCTCCCCAAGGCGAGATGTATACCGTAACCTTTGATGGTGTTGACGGTGTTCCTTCTCAGCTTGTTGCTGCAGGCAGCCCCGTTGCACAACCTGCAAAACCCGAAAAGGAAAACTACAGCTTTGACGGTTGGTACGTTAACGGCGAAAAATGGAACTTCAACAAACCCGTTGAAGGCAACCTGACCCTCACCGCTAAATTCAGCCCCAAAGAATACGCTATCACCTACAACCTGGGTGGCGTAGACGCTGAAAACCCCAACCCCGATACCTACGCTTACAGTGAAGACGCAGATCTCTATCTGGCTCCTCTCACCGATCCCGCAGACGAAATGTTCTTCCTTGGCTGGTCTACTCCCGCTATCGAAGCAGGCGCTTCCGGTGAAATCGAAGTAACCGCTCGTTGGATCGCAAAAGAAAAAGTGCTCCGTAACTACGGTTTCGAAGCCAACGATGCAAGCGGCAAAACCTACATCCACTACTCCGAAATGCAAGGTGAAGCAGACGACGAAAGCACCTGGTGGGAAGCTCCCAACGGTACCAAACAGTATTATCAATCCACCACCGGCTCCGGTTCTACCGGTCTCCACATTCAGGCTGAATGGAACCCCAGACTGAACCACACCACCGGCGTGGAAGTATTCCAAGGCTGGAAAAATGAAAAGACTCTTCCCGTGATCGAATACGGCAAAAATGCTGACGGCGAAATCGTCAACGCTTGGTTCTCCACCACCTACGGTCCCAAAGTTGTGAACGGCTTCCAAACCTTTACCGCTAACGAACCCTACAGTGTTTCCGCATTCTTCGGCTTTTACGATGCTGTTAAAGCAGGCGGCGTGGAAGACGTTGTGATCAACGTTGACTTCCGCATGATCGGCGAAGGCGCATTCCCCATCAATTTCTACCTCCGCGGCGGCTCCAACTATGACAACGGTCAAAACCGTGTTCTTGCTCTCGCAATCGCCGGTAACGGTGACATCGTGGTCGGTGAAGACACCATCGACGAAAGACGTGTTGTATACGTTGACGGTAACGGCAACAAGATCAACAAATCTGTGATCGGTAACGTAGGCGACGGCAAGTGGCACACCATTTCTATGGAAATGACCCAATCCTCCGTTGGTTACGACGTAGTGATCAAAGTTGACGGCGAAAAACTGGGCAACACCCTGTCCATGAAGACCAACATCAACTTTGCGGGCGAAAACGCTCTCACCCAGCTCATGATCTTCGGCGGTAACTCAGCAACCGTTGCACAAGTTGAAGCTCTCGGCTCTGACTACAAGTGCACCTGCGAATTCGATAACTTCGTTATCTACGCAAAATAATTTTACTCTAACAGAGTAGAATCTTGATATCATTTACATGATTTCATCACCAAAGCCCGACGGGAAACCGTCGGGCTTATTCTCTTTCATTTTCCTTGACAAATAAGGAAGCGGCAGATATAATAAAAGCAGTAAGTAAAAGCGGAGGGATACAAATGAAAAGACTTCTTCCCACAGTTCCCGAGAAGGGCAAAAAACTGCGCCTTTTAATCGACACCGACGCCGCAAACGAAATTGACGACCTGTACGCCATCGCTCTGGCGATTCTCTCCGAGAAAAGATTTTCCATTGAGGGCTTTGTAGCAACCCATTTTGCCGCCTCGGTAGATGCAGGGCATGAGAGCATTGACAAAAGCTACTGCCTGATACAGCATCTACTGGAAAGCGCAGGGATGAAAGGAAAATATCCTGTTTTGCGCGGAGGCGATCCCATGCAATACCAAAGAGTGCCCAGCGAAAGCGAGGGGTGCGACTTTATCATTTCCCGCGCCCACGAGGGAAGCGAGGATGATCCTTTGTGGGTGCTGATTCTCGGCGCGCCCACCAATCCCGCTTCGGCGATTTTGAAGGACCCTTCCATTCAGAATAAAGTGCGCTTTATTTTCCACGCCCGCAGTGAACATACCTGGCCCGCTATGAGCGAGCAGTACAATGTGCGCGGAGACGTATTGGCAACTATGGCGCTGTTGTCCTCGGGTGTGCCGCTGGTGTGGTTTGATACAGGCACGCACATTACCGCCTCCTTTGATGCCACCGCCCAAAGCATTGCCCCCTACGGAGAGCTGGGCAAATTTCTCCATGAATACCGCGCCCAAAACGATTATTGGATGACGGATAAAAAGGGGTTTTTTGATTTGGGTGACGTGGCGTGGCTGCTGGAACCCTCCATCTGCCAAGTAGACGTGGAAAAGGTCATGACCATGGACCAGACCATGCGGTTTTTCCGCCATGAGGACAAGGGCGAAATGCTGCGCGTGCACGATATAGATTGCTCTGTTCCTTGGGAGCTTTTGCAGTCGGCTTTGAAAAAGAAATACGAAAAGAAGGACAGATCATGAATAGGGAGAACACAATTTATATCGGCAATGACCACGGCGGTTATGCCTTAAAGTGTAAATTGGTGGAAAAGCTAAAAGAAGAGGGCTATGCCATAGTTGATGTTGGCTCGGACAGCGAAGAGATCGTCCGCTACCCCTACTATGCCGCAAAGGTGGCGCAGGCCGTTTCTTCCTTTGGGGTCAGAGGCATTCTGATCTGCTCAACGGGCATCGGTATGAGCATCATTGCCAACAAATTTTCGGGCGTGCGCGCGGCGCTTTGCACCAGCACCTATATGGGCAGAATGACCAGAGAACACAACGACAGCAACCTGCTTTGCCTTGGCGGAAAGATTACGGGCGAGCTTGAAGCGCTGGATATTCTTCATGTGTGGCTGCATACCGACTATGTGGGCGGCAGACACGACATTTCCCTTGGATTGATACAAGAAGCGGAATCTCAGCTTTTTGCCCCAAACACCACCCTCACTCTCCCGCCCGAGGAAGCATTGCCTCTCTCTGCAAAATCACGCGACAAGTAAAGCTATCGCTTTCAACTCTTAATATCCCCCTTTTGCCACAAGCAAAAGGGGGATTCTTCACTGTTTTGCGCAAGCGAAGCATCTGAACACCCCAAGCAAACTACGCTTTGCTTGGGGTTCTTCACTCTATACTGATTGATGTAAAAAGGGGGCAAATACGTGGCTTCTTATAAGGATGTGATCGTATGCAATCGTAGGGGGCGTTTCGCCTCCCGTCATCTCTGAGTCGGTGAATGAATAATGAAGAATG
>JAZOBX010000373.1:0-1518 GCA_045596205.1 Eubacteriales bacterium
CCGAAATGATCATTGACGGCAATACCCTCTATTTCACCCGCGACGGTCTGGTCAACGATGCCATTTATCGCATGACTCTGCCCAGCGGCGAAGCCGTACAAATGACCGTTGACGCAGGCAGATACCTGACGGTGATCGGCAACAATCTCTACTACGTCAACTGCGACATCCTTACAGGCAAATTCTTTGGCGAGGGCATCTACAAAATCAGCACCACTTCCGCTTCCGCTGCGGCAAGCGGTACTCTGCTGCTGGACGGCAGCTTCTCCTCGCTCAGAAGCGACGGCAACAGCCTCTACTATTATAAGGTCAATGACAAGCACTTCTACGAATATGACATTGCAAGCGAAGAAGAAACCGACCTGATGGAAGGCTTTGTGCCTGTGGACAACAGCGTCATTAGTCACTTCTATCTGCAAATCACCGAGCACAACGGCGAATTGTATTTCATCAACGCCAAGGACGGCGGCTCGCTCTACAAATACAACCCCAACACAAAGGCCACCTACAAGGTTTTGCCCGACGCCATCAGCAACTTCTATTTCCACGGCGACTATCTCTATTACAGCACCTACGTGCTGACCAACTACGCCTTCTGGAAAGTGAACCTGAGCAATATTCACGACGCCACCAAGCTCACCTCCGACCGCGTGGACCAAGTGGTCTTTGACGGCGACTACATCTATTATCTGAACGTAGGCGCGACCAAAGTAACCCTTTGGAAGATGAAGCAGGACGGCACCGAAAACGCCCAACTGGACAAAACGGGTCTGCACATCCAGAGTCTGGAAAAGGTAGGCAATATGCTCTATATGATCCTTGACCCTGCCGTTGGCTATAAAAAGGTCGCCACCTACGATCTTTCCGATGGCACCTTCGCCACCACCGATATCAATGGCGAAATGGTTTGCGCTTTGGGCAATATCCTTTATATCTACGATCAGAAAAACAAACAGCTCCTTGCCTATAACACCCAAAACAGCACCCACCAAGTGGTGGCAAACAACTGCGAGATCACCGATATGGTCATCTGGAACGGCCATCTCTACTATGCCAACGCCAAGACCAACTATGTCGGTCTTTACAAGTTTGACGGTCAGAACGCCACCAAGGTATACGACGGCAACGTGACCGCCCTTTCCGCCACCTCCAAAGGTCTCTGCTTTATCAAAGCTAAGGTAACTTGGGCTGCAAATTATCCTTTGTTTGGCGAAACTGACATGACCATTTATGCTTGGAACGGTACCGCCGTTGTAGAGCCCTGAGTCTCTATTACGTCACCGAAAAAAGAACTGCCTTCGGGCAGTTCTTTTTTCGGTGAAGAATGAATGATGAAAATGAAGAATTGCGGTAGCTTTTCGCCCGATGGGTGAAAAGCGTTTTTTATGGATATGATGGGGTCGCTTGGGGGACGAAGAATGAAAAATGAAATGTGCCGCAGGCACATGAAATGATGACAGCGTCATCATGAAATGTATGCCCAATAAGCATACATGAAAGGAAAAAAGCAGACGAAAG
>JAZOBX010000374.1:0-4452 GCA_045596205.1 Eubacteriales bacterium
CATCCATGTCCAGCCCATGAGAGCCACAGCCGCCGTCAATGTCGTGGCAACCGTGGTCCATGGCAAAGCCCAGCAGGGTGTTGTGGTCTTGCCAATGGCCTTGTATCATTTCCGCAAACATACCAAAGGTGCGGGCGTTGGTGCGAAGCTCTGCCAGGGCTTCCACACTCTCCGTTCCCGTTTTGTGCATTTTCGCATCGTAGTTACCGTTGTAGACGGCAATACAATCATGCTCGTCACGAAGGATCAGCTCCGCCGCCTTGGCGTTGATCTCTTCAATGGTGGGATAAATGAAATAGTCCATTTCCCTTTCCAGATAAATTTTGCCCATACTGCACAGACTGTCTGCCACAATCGCCACACGCTTGCCCGCGCGGAGCAAGGCGTCAAAGAGAGTGTCAATTCTGATGACGGGCTTTTCGTATTTTTGAATCCCATGAACGGCAGGCTGCGCTCCCGTATACATGGTACCAAAGCAAACGGGGGTCACTGAGGGCATCACCGTTGCCATAGGCAGTTCTATTTCGCAGTGGGCAATCACCTCTCCCATGAGCTGGGGATATTTTCTGTAGATCCATTCTGCCACCGCATCGGGATTATACATAAAAATGCGGTCTGCTTTTTGCCCTCCAAATACCTCGTCCACATACTTCACCAAATCGGGATGAGCAGGGGCGGCACAGGCAGGAGCTTCCACTCCAATGGCATAAGCCAAAGCGGCGGCAAGTCGGTCAAGAGAATGCTTGTTGTGCATCGTTGTATCTCACTTTCACTCAAAAGTATATTTTAGAAAAATGGGAATGGTCCTTTTCTTTCAGATAATGGTTGCAGTGTGGGGGCGGTGATCCGATGCCACAACGGCGGGTATGTCCGCTTCCAACACCTGAAGGTCATGGGAAACGAAAATATAATCTATTTTTCTGTCGGGATTGTCCGAGGGAAAGCTGAGTTTGGGCTTATCAAACTGCTCTGCAGTATCCTTCATTTTTTCAAACAAGGGGGCGAGCAGGGGGGCATCGGGGGTCATATTAAAATCCCCCATCAAAATACATTTTTCTGTTTTCAGTTCAGACACTACCGTTGCGACTGCATTTTCCTGCTCATCAGGCATGAGCCCAAAGTGAGACACCAACACGGTAATGCCACCCTCCAGTTCTACTTTCAGCACAGAGCGGGTTTCATAATACCCTTCATACTTGTGAGGATTGGGGTCGGGAATCATGATTGTTTCGGCTTTCACAATGGGAATACGGGATAAAATTCCGTTCCCGTAAGGGCCGCCCGGAAAGTCAACGGCTTTCGCAAAATAGTAATAGGGCATATTGGTTTTCTCTGCCAAAATCGCCACTTGGGCCCCGTATTTTTCAGACACACCGGCCCCTCTCATTTCGTTTAGGCCCACCACATCTGCGCCCAAATCCAAAATGGCTTTTGCCATAATATCGTAGTCAATTTTTTGTTCAAGGTAATTGAGGCAATGTTGGGTGTTAAAGGTCATGACTTTCATTTTTCTATTCCTTTTAAAATCCAATTTATTCCTTCTTTTTTCAGAAAAAAGCTGTCAAACAAAAGATGTTTTTAATAAACCATTAGAAAAAAATGAAATGAATAGGGGTTTTTTTATAAAACGTTGGATTTTGTATCATTTTTTGCTTTTTAAATGGCAATTTCTTTGGCGAAAATTTCGGTAATATCTTCCACTATCGCATCTGCCAAAGCAATGATTTCCTCTTTTCCGCTCGCCATAGCGTAAGAATGGAAAGCCGCAATCATATCCCGATCGTTGGTATTGTCGCCCACGGCAATCACGCTTTCCTTTTCGCATCCGAAATATTCAGCCACGCGGCGCAAACCGTCTGCCTTGTTGACACCCCTTGGAACGATGTCTAAGCTTCTGCCGTTTTTCAAGGGAGCAAGGAAAGGGGCATAGGTTGCTTCTATCACCTTGGCCAAGCGGTCTACCGTGTCTTCATCGGGGAGCCACACCGCCGCTTGGTAAAAATAGTCCCATTCGGGGATTTCCTTTTGCCAATCGGGGTTGTCTGCCTTCACAGTAACCGAAACGTCGCTATGAAGATACACCCAGCCGCAACCAAGCTCAAAAAGATGGGGGACGAGGGTGGATAAGGCAACTTCTCTGCATTTCACACCGTAAATTTCTTTCCCCTCCGCATCTAAAACATAGCCACCGTTGCAGGAGGCAAAAAAATCCAGAGAAAGAGCAGGATATTTTTCTTGCAGTTCGGCCAAAAACGAACCGCCCCGCCCGCTAACGATACCGAATTTGTGACCTGCCGCCTGCCACTCGGCAATGGCTTGCAATTTTACTTCAGTCACACCACCGCAGGTGAATGTGCCGTCATAGTCACTACCAAGAATTTTCATTTTTCTTGCCTTTCTTGCATTGGCGGCGCGCCGCCCTCTGTCATCCCCATTATAGCACACATATTTCCTTAAAGCAATACAAAAAAGACCTACGGGGGATAACTTTTTCCCCGTAGGTTTCTATTTGGTTGCAAAAAAGGATGGAGGTTTAGATAAATCGGTTAAACCACATCGCCAATTCTTTTCGCATCCCGACGGTAAGGGTATGTCCCACACCCTTATGAGGTGAAACTCTATATAGCTTCCCGAGCGTGGGCCTTGCACAGCTCCGCAAAATGCTCCAAAATCAAAGCGCCGCTGACGGTGTCCTCTCTTTTGTGGGCGAAGCACATTCTTTCGGGGTGAAATTGCACGCCAAACACGGGGTATTCTGTATGTTCAATGGCTTCCACCACCTCGCCGTTCCAAAAAGCCGTTGCCACCAGTCCTTGCCCTAATTTTTTCACCCCTTGGTGGTGGGTGCTATTGACAACAAAGCGCTCTCCGTACAGTTTTCCCAAGATGCTCTCAGGCAAGGCGGAAATTTCATGGATGACTTCACCTTCGCTTAGAGGTCTGTGCAGGTGGGTGTCCGACAAATGCTGATAGAGCGAGCCACCGAAGAACACGTTAATCAACTGATACCCTCTGCAAATGCCAAATACGGGCTTCCCCGCTTTCAAAAACGCTTCAAGCAAAGCAAATTCTGCCCCATCGCGCACAGTGTCCAGTTCGCCGCAGGCGGTATTCTCCTCACCGTATCTGGTGGGGTCTACGTCGCAACCGCCGGAAAGAATGAGCCCGTCGTAATTTGTATCTACGGGAGGCGCATATTTTGACACCGCCTCCACGCCAAGTTCCTTTAGCGCCGCCGCATAGTGATTTTGGGGATCGCCTGAAACCGAAACCAAGATTTTTATATTTTTCATTGTTTTTACCTCAAAAAGCATTACTCGGGCAAAAGCACTTCCCTGTTGGTGCCGTAGAAAATATCGGGCTTGTCGGAAAGCTTTTTGCAGATTTCCTCAAAGCGCGCCCAGCTGATATACTCCGCATCCATCTCGTAGGAATGCCCCCAGATGTAGAGCAGCTGCGGCTCGGTGGCATCCAGCGCCAGAAAATCGTCCACCACCCTTTCAAGGCAATCCTCTATATAATAAACGGAAGGGTGAAATTGGTGCAGGTTGGTTTGCCTCTCAAAGCGATAGGTAGAGGTAATGGTTCTGGCGTATTTCACGCCTGTTTGACAGCGGATGATCTCTGCCACCCGCTCGTCATTGTTGACCCCACCGCAGGGATACGCCATGCCTACCACCTCGTATCCGCAAAGCGTGGACAACGCCAGTCGGTCCTCTTCCACCTGGCGAACAATTTCTGCTTCCTCCAAGGTGGTCAGGTTGGGATGGGTCAGGGTATGCACGGCGATTTCGTGCCCCTCGTATATGCGCTTGACGTCAGAAGGCATAATTTTATCGTGGCGCACAATTCTGCCGTTGCGGTCAAGGGAGCCCTCCAGCCCCAGCAATGCAGAATTTAAGTTGAAGGTGCCTTTCAGCCCGTATTTGTTCAGTATCTCCAAGAGACGGATGTCCTGCGTGACGCCGTCGTCAAAACTAAAGGTAATCGCTTTTTTCTTTTGGTTCCACATAGCGGTGCCTCCAAATACAGTCGTCATAGATATGCTTATCATACCATATTCTCCCTGCCTTGTCAATCTTCGCACCAAGCCCCAAAGAAAAAAGAAACGGTGCACATACGTGCGGTGGTACACATCCTTTTTCAAGGCAGACCTGCCGTTTCTATTTAGAGCATATCACAATTTGCGCCTGTTGTCAAGCCCAAAGAAAAAACAAGCGCCTTGCGCATAGGGTGATGTCCTTAGCGGAGGATTTTACACTTTGGGTAAAGTGCAAGCATCGCATTTGACTAGTCAAACGCAAATGGGCTAAGCCCAAACCCATATACGTGACCCCCCAAAGCTCATACTTCGCTTCGGGGAACCCCTACACAAACAGAAAGAGATAACAAATCGGTTAGCCGCCGAAATGTTATCTCTTTTTCTGTTGGTATAAGGTGTTATTCTTTGCT
>JAZOBX010000375.1:0-4234 GCA_045596205.1 Eubacteriales bacterium
GTTTTTTTGAGAAAAACAAAATAATGTAAAGGGTTGTTTGCGGAAAATTTGATTGTTAAAAAATCTTCAATTTCAAGCGCGAGTTTTTGATTGATTTTTTTGAAAACAGTAAATTATTTTTACTGCATATAATTAATATATATTAAAGAAGTTATAGTAAATTTAATTTACTTTTTTGAGCCACGCCTTACGGCTTGGGTTTCCGCTGTGGTTTCAGAGCGGAGTATGTGCAATTTGAACAAATTTCCTCAAAATTTTCTATGTATTGTACAAATTGCACATTGTGCAAATTTGACTATGTTTGTTTACATATTTCACATTTATGGCGATTCTTACGGCAAAACAGGATACAAAGAAAACTGCGAGATGAAAGAAAAATGCCAATATTTGCCGGGGGTAGGTTATCATGCTTTCGTCATGTCTTGCTCACTTTTTCTTTTTCCCAAACATGAAAAACGAAAACTTTGCCCAAAATATTGACAAAAGCCTTTTTCATCTTTATAATAAACATGGTGAGGCGCCTGTAAGGATAGCGGCACCGATTATAAGAGAAAAAATCTGTAAGGAGTTTACTATGTATTACATTGGCGTTGACCTTGGCGGAACGAACATTGCCGCAGGTATCGTGACCGAAGACTACAAAATTCTGGACAAAGGCAGTGTGCCTACCAAAGCCGACAGAGAGCCTGAGATGATCATCAAAGATATGGCTGAGCTTTGCGGCCGTTTGCTAGATAAGCACCATATTCCCCTTTCCGAGGTGAGTTACGTGGGTATTGCTTCTCCAGGTACCGTCAACGGCGACGAGGGCATTATTGAATATGCCAACAACCTTCCCTTCTTCCGTTTGCCTATCGTTGAGATCTTCAAAAAATATCTTCCCGTTGCGCACATCTATATTGACAACGATGCCAACGCCGCCGCTATGGGCGAAGCATTGGCAGGCGCGGCAAAGGGCTCTAAGAAGTCCATCATGATTACCCTTGGTACAGGCGTTGGTGGCGGTATCATCATCGACAACAAAATCTATTCCGGCTTTAACCACGCAGGCGGTGAGCTGGGTCACACCGTTATCGTCAAAGACGGCCGTCCCTGCACCTGCGGCCGCAGAGGTTGTTTTGAAGCGTACTGCTCCGCAACCGCTTTGATCAAGGCAACAGAAGAAACCTTGACCGAATGCCGTATCAAGAGCGTGCCTACTCTGATGACCGAAGAAGCTGCCAACTTTGGCAGAGTGAACGCCCGCGTGGCCTTTAACGCCCAAAAGCGCGGTGATGCGGTGGCAAAGCATCTGGTGGATGACTATATCTCCTATCTTGCTTGCGGTATCACCAACCTGATCAATATTTTCCAACCTGAAATTCTGTCTATTGGCGGCGGTATTTCCGGCGAACGAGACAACCTTCTCCGTCCTCTTCTGGCGCAGATCGACCGCGACCAATACAACCGCGATGCGGACAGCGAAAAGAAAACCAAGATCGTGATCGCACAGCTGGGCAACGATGCAGGTATCATCGGCGCGGCTTGTCTGGGACAGCAAAAGTTCTGATGACTTAGCAGCAGCAAACTGGATTAAAATCCCCCTCTTGAAGGTGATTCAGGAGGGGGGTTTTTATTTGTTTTTATAATTTTGGCTAAAAATAGCATGAAAATAGCGTGATGCTCTACGGGAGCATCACGCTTCTGTTTATTGGGTTTCGGTGGGTTCAACGTAGTGTTTGGCTTGGGTGGAGAACAGCTCGTGGTAGATGCCGCCTTTTTGCATGAGGGAGCGGTGATTGCCTTCTTCCACCAGCTTGCCGTGGTCCAGGACAAGAATCTTATCGGCGGTGGTGGCACTGGAGAGACGGTGGGAGACAAGCACGGTAATCTTATCTTTGGAAAGATGGGCGAACTGGTCGTAGATGGCTTGCTCTGCCAAGGCATCAAGAGAGGCGGTGGGCTCGTCTAAAATCAGAATGTCTGCATCTTTATAGAAGGCTCTTGCTACGGACAGTTTTTGCCATTGACCAATAGAGAGTTCAATGCCGTTTTCTTCAAAATAGCGCATAAGGGGCGTATCGTAGCCGTCGGGCAGCTCGTCGATAAAGGGCGCGGCGGCAGATTGCTCTGCGGCCAGTCGCAACGCTTCCTCGTCTTTTTGCGCATCAAGGTCGCCAAAGCGGATATTGTCACCTGCAGACACGGCGTATTTGCCAAAATCCTGGAAAACGATGCCAAAGAGACGGTAGAGGGCCTTGGGATCGTATTCACGGATATCCACACCGTCCAGCAGGATTCTGCCCTCGGTGGGATCGTAGAGACGGGTCATGAGCTTGATGAGAGTGGTTTTCCCTGCTCCGTTGAGCCCTACCAGCACCACGGTTTCCCCCGGATGGAGGGTGGCGGAGAAATGGGAGATCACGTCTTTATCAGAGCCTGCATAGCGGAAGGACACGTCTTCAAAGGTCAGTGTGTGGGGTACGTTTTTCTCAGGAATGCGGCCTTCTTTTAAACTGGAGACAACGGTGACTTTTTCTTTTAAGAACACCATCATGTTGTCCACAAACAGGGTGCCTTCATAGATGGTGGCGGTGGAGGCAATCAGAGTGGAGACGGCGGAGCTGATTGAGGTAAGGGCAGAGGTGTAGAGGGAGTAATCCGCCAAATCTCCCTGCCCGTAGACCACGCGGTATGCTACGAACAGGAACAGGGCGCAATGGCCAAGCAGAGACACGAGGGTGAGCAAGACTTGGAGAAGCCCTTCCTGCAAAATCAGCTTGCGCAGACCCTTATAGTAGGTTTTGAAGGTATCGCGGTAGCGGTCGATGAAATGGTCGGAAAGCCCCATCAGGCGCATTTCCTTGACTTGGTCCTTGTTGACCACCGCATCGGAATAGTAGGTCATTTGCCGTCTTTCCTTGGAGTGCCAGCGCATATACCAGAAATTACGGGTACGATAGATATAGTTGACGATGGCAAAGGGGAGAGACAGCGCCACCATCACCCAAGGTGCGGCGGGGTGCAGACCGATCAGTATGACGAAGAAGCTGACACAGCTGATAATGGCACTGAACACCTGGAAGGTGGCGTCCATGATGCGCAGGGGGCGTGTGTTGGCTTCGCGGTTGGCGTTTTCTAACTTTTCGTAAAATTCGGGGCGGTCAAAGGAGGCAAGGTCCACTTGCTTGGCTTTGTTCAGAATTTTCAGACGAATATGGTAGGTGATGACCTCGCCTGCCAGATTATTGAGCATGTGGTTAAGGCGGGTGACGATACGGTTAAAGAAAAGAAAAGCAAAGTTGCCCAAAAGCAGTAGCAGAATCGGTCCGAAATTGGCGGCTACGTTCTCACGAAAGCTGCCCAGGTTTTCGGGCGCAAGGTGCAATACCTGACTAATGAGGTCAACCAGCTCTGCGGTGATATAGGCACCAAGAACAGGCAAAACACCGCTGAGAAAAGACAGAAACACAAGCCCGATCATCAGCCAAGGTCTGGCTTCCCATACCAAGGTGACGATAAAGAAGAAACGGCTGAAAAAGCCTCCTATGACCTTGGCAAGGTAAGAGGGGACTTCACGAAGGTGCTTGGGCTTGGGAATCGTATTTTGCGGACGTTTGGGCAAAGGTTTCATAGCGATTTCCTTTCGTGGGTGGTTAATAGCTGCCGTGGCTCAGCAAAAGGGTGCTTCCGTCAATTTGGAGTACGCCGTAGGTGGCTTTTCCGTCGTAGGGTCTGCCAAGACTGCCGGGGTTAAAGAGATGGCAGAGCTCGCCGTCCTCCGTGGCTCTGTCGTAGACGTCAAGGGGGATATGGGAATGGCCAAACAAGGCAACTTCTGCTGAAAGGGACAGGGCTTTTTGGAGAATCCGGGCAGAAGAAAACTTGGCGCCGTAGTGGTGGCCGTGGGTCAGAAACAAACGGTGGCCTTCTAAAATGAGCAGTTGCTCGTCGGGGCAGGAGATACCGTGGTACAGGGTGCCGCACCAGTCGCAGTTGCCTCTGACGGCATAGCAGGTAAGACTTGGAAACACTTCTCTTACGCATGCAAGGTCGGAGAGGCCGTCACCTAAAAACAGCAGGGCTTTGGCGTTTGGATGGTCATAGACAACAGAAAGCAGACGGTTATCGCATCCGTGGGTATCGGAGACGATGAGATATTCGTGCATGGTATACCTCGTTGTGTCAAAAAAGATACTGCCGCATATACTGAAAATAAAAAAGGAGGAGACTATAAGTCGGATCGTAGCCATGT
>JAZOBX010000376.1:0-4388 GCA_045596205.1 Eubacteriales bacterium
GAAAAAATGAAAGAAATCAACGAAGCCTACGATACCATCTGTCGGGAAAGAGAAAACAAATCCTCCAGACAGGGCGCAGGTAGCGGCTATCATTACGATACGGCCTCCCCCTACTATGAGATCCGCGTGCTGGTGCAACAAAGACGGTTTGGACAAGCCGACGCCAAGCTCATGCAGATTCCCGAAGCCGACCGCACCGCTGACTGGCACTTTCTCAAAAGCGTGGTGCTCATGCAAAGAGGCTACCACAACGACGCCATGCGAGAACTGGAAATCGCCTGCTCCATGGACCCCAGCAACATGGAATACCAGCAAGCCAAACAAATGTTCAACGGCCGCGCAGGCAGCTTCGGAAGCACCTATTACGGCAACGGCAGACGTACCTCCTCTTCTGGCGGTGACGATGGCTGTTGCAATACCTGCTTTGGTCTCATTGCCTTAGACTGTTGCTGCGAAATGCTGGGCGGCGACTGTGTCCCTTGCTGCTGATGAGAGTACAAACCAAGCATCTTGCCTTGGCGGCGGTGTGCGCCGCCCTTGGCACAGTGATTATGTATCTGGGCTCTCTTGTGGAAGTGCTGGATCTGACCACGGTATTTGCCGCCTCTCTTTTGGTGATTTTTCTCCAATTGGAGCTGGGCGGCGCATGGCCTGCTCTTTTGTGGCTGGTCACCTCCGCGCTTTCACTTCTGCTTTTGCCCAATCGCTTTTGCGCCTTTGAATATGCCTTTTTCGGCGGGCTCTATCCCATTCTGAAATACTGGATTGAAAAACTCCCCCGCCTGCCTGCCTATATTCTGAAATTTGTTGCCTTTAATGTGTTGTTTGCCTTCGTGATGGGTGTGTCCCTTTGGTTTTTCGGCATGGAAACCATCACTCTTCCCGTCATTGGCACTCTTTCCCCTTTGGTCTATTGCTTCATTCTTCTCTTTTTGGGGAACTGCGTGTTCGTGGCGTACGATATCCTCATCACACGGCTGATCCGCATCTATTTTTTCAAATTCAGAGACAAAATACAGCGCATCCTTAAATAACGAAACTATCGGAGAAAAACATGATAAAAGTTGGATTTATTTCCCTTGGCTGTTCCAAAAACGGTGTAGACACGGAAGTGATGCTGCACAAACTGGTTTCCGCGGGCTACGAAGTGGTCACCGAAGAAACCGAAGCCGACGTGGTCATCGTCAATACCTGCGGCTTTATTGAAAGCGCCAAGCAGGAGTCCATTGACCAACTGCTGGACGTGGCGTGGCTCAAAGAAAACGGCAACCTGAAAGCCCTGATTGCCACGGGATGTCTGGCAGAACGCTACCGCGAGCAGATTTTAGAGGAAATGCCCGAGGTGGACGGAATTCTGGGCGTAGGCAGTCTCGACCATATCGTCGATGCCGTAGAAGCGGTACTCAGCGGCAAACGCTATACCTCTTTTGAAAACAAAGAAACCTCCCCTCTTGGCGGAGACAGAGTGCTGACCACTCCCGAATACACCGCCTATCTTAAAATTGCCGAAGGCTGCGACAACCGTTGCACCTACTGCGCCATTCCCCTCATCCGCGGCAAAATGCGTTCCCGTACCATTGAAGACATTGTGGACGAAGCCATGGAACTGGAAAAGCTGGGTGTCAAAGAACTGAATCTCATTGCCCAGGACACCTCCCGCTACGGTCTGGATATTTACGGCGAATACCGCCTGGACGAGCTGGTCAGAGCCATCTGCCGCCAAACCAATATCCCTTGGATTCGCCTGCTTTATTGCTATCCCGACAAAATTACCGATGGGCTCATTGAGGAAATGGCAACCAACCCCCGTCTGCTCCCCTATATGGATATTCCCATTCAGCACATTTCCGACAGCATCCTTACCGCCATGAATCGCCACGGTGCCTCTGACACCATCCGCGATGCCATTCGCCGTCTCCGCACCCGCATACCCCACATTACCCTCCGTACCACCGCTATCGTGGGCTTCCCGGGTGAAACCGAAGAGGACTTTGAAGCCCTTTGCCGCTTCGTGCAGGAAACCAGGTTTGACCGTTTCGGCGCCTTTACATACTCCCCCGAGGAGGATACCCCTGCCGCCCTGATGCCCAATCAGATCGACGAGCAGGTAAAGCAAGACCGCTACGATACCCTCATGCGCACCCAACTGGCGGTTAGCGAAGCCCTCCAGGCAGAGAAAGTGGGGCAGACCCTTTTGGTGCTTTGCGAAGGCTACGATCCCGTCAGCCGCATCCACGTTGGCAGAAGCGCCGCCGATGCCCCCGACGTGGACGGCAAGGTGTTCTTCCATGCGCAAGACAGAATTGCCCCGGGCAGCTTTGTGGAAGTCTCTGTGACGGAAGCTTTGGACTATGACCTGATCGGCGACTGTATTCGCCTGGCAGACCCCACCTGATTTTTCATATTATTCAAAAACCCCCCTCTAAAATTCAACAAATCTTGAGGTATCACCATGTCAGAGCAAAACGGAAAAGTGATGAATCTTCCCAATATTCTCTCTCTTGTGAGAATGGCAATGGTTCCGCTTTTTGTATCTTCTATTCTTTATATCCCAAGCAAAACCTGGAGCTGTATTCTGGGCGCCGCCCTGTTCGGTCTGGCGTCTCTTACCGATATGCTGGACGGTATGATTGCCCGCAAAAAAGGGCTCGTCACCGATTTCGGTAAGTTTTTAGACCCCTTGGCAGACAAATTCATGGTTTTTTCCGCCCTTGTGTGCATTCTGGCGTCCCCGCTCTATTTTGAAATACAAAAAGTGTTCGTCTGGGTGGCGGTTCTCGTCATGCTTCGCGAGCTGGGGGTGACCTCGCTCCGCCTGGTGGTAGCATCCAAAAACGTGGTGGTGGCGGCTTCCTTTTTCGGAAAAGCCAAAACCTGCACCCAAATTGCAGGCGTGCTTGTGATTTTGCTGGAACCCCTCTTTGGTAGCTTCGGTGAGACCCACATCCTCGCTTATATCATGATGGCAGCTATGGTCATCACTACCCTTGGAAGCGGTCTGGACTACGTGCGCACCTACTGGCCTTACCTCATGGGCAAACAATAATCTTTAAGATGCGTTTGTATCATCTTCGCCGCTTTTGTATACTCTAATAATAAAAAAGTCAAAGATGAGTGAGAGTAGCAAATGAATTACCAAAATATGACCGCAGAGGAGCGGTTTCGGGAATACCGCCGTGTAAAAGCCGCATACGACGCCCTCTCAAAAGAAAAAATGTCGCTGGACATCTCCCGCGGAAAACCCAGCGCCGAACAGCTGGACCTGAGCGAAGGGATGCTCTCTATGCCCCTCACGGGTGCGGAATGTATCACAGAAGAAGGCATCGACTGCCGCAATTACGGTCTCTACGAAGGCCTTCCCCAAATCCGCCGTTTGTTTTCCAAGCTGACGGGTGTAAAAGAAGAACAAATTCTCGTGGCAGGGAATTCCTCCCTTGCCCTGATGTATGACACCATCTCCCGCGCCATGATTTTCGGACTGGCAGGCTCCAAACGCCCCTGGTGCTTTGAAGAAAAACGAAAGTTTCTTTGCCCCGCCCCGGGCTATGACCGCCATTTCGCCATTACCGAGCGGTTTGGCTTTGAACTGATCACCGTAGACATGACCGATCAAGGGCCTGATATGGACCAGGTGGAGGAATACGTTAAAGACCCTACCGTCAAAGGCATTTGGTGTGTGCCCATGTATTCCAACCCCACAGGCATTACCTATAGCGACGAAACGGTGGAACGGTTGGCAAAAATGCAGACCGCCGCCCCCGATTTTCTGCTGATGTGGGACAATGCCTACGCCATCCACGATCTCAAATCCCACGGCGACCGCCTCAAAGACATTTTCGCCACCTCTGAAAAATACGGCACCGAAGACAGAGTCTTTTATTACACCTCTTTTTCCAAGGTCACCTATGCAGGCGGCGCCATTGCCATGATGGCAATGAGCCTGAATAACATCAACATCATGCGCCCCATTCAGGCGGTGCGTACCATTGGCTACGATAAGATCAACCAATTGCGCCATCTGCTGTTTTTGAAGGACGAGGCAACCACCCGCGCCCATATGCAAAAGCATGCCCAGATTATCCGTCGCAAGTTTGATATTCTCTACCGTGCGCTGGAAGAAGACCTGGCAGACACGGGCATAGCCCACTGGTCAAAAGCCAGAGGCGGCTACTTTATCAGTCTTAACACCGAGGACGGCTGCGCCAAACGCACCCATGCCCTCTGCAAAGCGGCAGGTCTTACCCTTACCCCCGCAGGGGCAACCTTTCCCTACGGCATCGACCCCCGCGACCGCAACCTGCGCCTTGCCCCCACCTATCCCCCCGACGAAGAATTGGTCAAGGCCGCAAAAAGCCTTACCTGCTCCATCAAGCTGGCAACTCTTGAAC
>JAZOBX010000377.1:0-2985 GCA_045596205.1 Eubacteriales bacterium
CATGGCTACGATCCGACTTGCCAAGAGGCGTTTTTGAATTCTTTATTTTTAAGAAGCCCTTTCATCGTCAATTTCCCTCAGAAATAGCCTTTTTGGCAATTTCTCTGTAAGAAAAAGCAGTTATGCATTTTGACTGTGCCACGTTCTTCATGGCTACAAATTTTTCCGTATTCTGATACAGATCTGTCAGTACAGATGCAATTTCTTCTGCACTGTCTTCTGTCAAAAATATGGCATTCCCGCCTACGTCAACATGGTGCATACCTTCCCAATCGCGGAAAATTCCGGGGATACCGCAAGCGCAAGCCTGCTCCCACAATACCGAATGGGTTCCTGGAAACACGCACATATCCGATGCCAGAAAATAATCATACACTTGCTCTGAAGGAATCCATCCTATATAGCGAATGTGTTCATCTTCTATCATCGGCAAAAAATGCTCCTCAAAAGTTTTAGACGCTTGTCCAAATATCAACAATTTGATGTTATTTTGATTGATATTCTTCACAGCCTCTATGAGCAAATGAATTTTTTTAGCTTCGTCGATCTTTCCTCCTGTAACCAGCAAGAAGTCATCTTCGGAAATATTATGGGCTTTTCTGATTTCTTTTCTTATATTTTCACGGCGGTTGAAACGTATTTTTTCGTCATCTCCACCCATTATCAGCAAGTCAATTTTATGTCTTGGTATCCTATATACATCGTGCAAATACTCGCAACGCCAAGGTGTAACGCCCCAAAACTTAGTGGTATAGGGTACCGCTTTTCTCATCCAGTAACCGTAAATACCTTGATACACAATTTTGGATTTTATCGTACGCAGAGGAGTGTTATAATAGTCACCGTGTTGGTCAATATACAGTTTTACTTTTTTGTTTTTTCGGCAATACCGAATCACGTCTTTCAATGCCACGAATTGACCGCCATGGCAAAAAACAATATCAGGAGTAAGGTTTGTCAGCAACGTAAACAAACCGTCAAAATCATTCAGTTTTGAATATATACCGTACCTTTTGCTTCTTTGCAACACGAACACTTTTATTCCGTGTTCATTGAAATACTCGGTTTGCTCTTTTTTCACCGTTTGCCCATGGGCATCAAAAGAATAATCGGACGTAATGATTGTTACCTCATGTTCCAATGCATGATATTTGGGCAAAAGGTTTTCTTGATATGCCATTTTGTCTATATAAAAGCAAGAAAGACATATATGTACAATCTTCATTTATCAAACTCCCTCATAAAGACATCAATATCACAAAAGGTATTACTATTTTTTGCAATCCATTCTTTATCTTTATTCCACCACTTAAACTCTTCAAGGAAAGCAATCTGAGAATCAGTGAATCTTTTTCTAATGACTTTTGCAGGAGCACCCCCTACTATTGTATAAGGTGCTACGTCTTTTGTGACTACCGCTCCTGCACCAATAATAGCACCATCTCCAATATGTACTCCCGCTAAGATTAATGCGTTTGCGCCAATCCAAACGTCATTGCCAATTACTACTTGATGTTTTTCCGTATCTGCATAATGATGTTCATCAAATAAATTTTGACTGACATATGTAAAGCCAGATTGCTTTGCAATCGAGAAAAAAGCAGGATGGGTAGACACAAAGCCAGACGAGGGGTGATTTCCAGAAACTACCATAACATTATATGCAATTGAACAGTATCGACCTATTTTTGCATTGATATGAGAATTTCCTCCAATATAACTTCCATATCCCATGGAACCGGAAAAACTTGCATTTTCAGATACTTTGTTGTTCCCCTCAAAAAACGAATGAAGAGATATGTTACACCCCTTGCCAAGGATTACTTTTCTACCAAATCTGGCTTTGCAGAGCATTCTTTTTATTGTCTTTTTAATACCCAATAACATATCCACTTTTTACCTTTCGAGGAACAAATACATTTTTCATTGTCATTGTTGTCGTTGACCTCATACCACCCCGCAAAGGAGGTGGTATGAGGAAGTAACCGGTTTTTCTAACAGATGCAGCAAATGGCCTTTTAACGGAGGGCATTCATTAAACTGCAAGCTCTTTTAAAGCAATTATTCATTTATAGCGGAATTGTGGAAGATATCATAACCGGTTTGAACATCTGCGGGAATACTGATTTCTTTCAAAGCTACAGTGTCACGGAATGCATAGTGTCCAATGCTGACAAGTGCTGCATTAGCAGACATTTCTACTTTTTCAAGAGATTGGCAGAAATAGAATGCGCGTTCACCAATGGTTTTTACCGTTGCGGGAATAGTGATTTCAGTAATGCCCATGTAACCAAAAGCACCCATGCCGATGTTTTCAAGAACGGTTCCCTCTTCAAACACAACCGTAGTTACATTTCTAAGTTCAAAGAAACTGTAACTACCAATGCTGGTAATGTCTTTGTCAATGAAAATGCTCTTGACATGGTTTCTATATTGGTAATGGTGCCAGGGGGCAGTACCTGCAGGGAAATCGGTCATCGCACCGCTACCCAAAATCTTGAGGGTACCGTCGCTCCAAAATTCCCATGTTGCATTTTCACCGCATACGCCACTGCCGATAAGTGTAGGCAATGCTTCTCTTGCGATATACGCAATACCGTTGGAAATAGCATAGTAATATGCAGCAGACTGCTCAGCTACTTCCATCACAACACCGTCTACATTCAGGAAAATGGCATATCCGAGCTGACTTACGCCATCGGGAATATACACTGTCTTCAAAGCAATATCATCGCGGAATGCATAGTGCCCAATGCTGACAAGTGCTGCATTAGCAGACATTTCTACTTTTTCAAGAGATTGGCAGAAATAGAATGCGCGTTCACCAATAGTTTTTACCGTTGCGGGAATAGTGAATTCAGTAATACCCATGTAACCAAAAGCACCCATGCCGATGTTTTCAAGAACGGTTCCCTCTTCAAACACAACCGTAGTTACATTTCTAAGTTCAAAGAAACTGTAACTACCAATGCTGGTAATGTCTTT